>JAJSZP010000047.1 GCA_030262775.1 Deltaproteobacteria bacterium
TAGTAATTGTGAAAAGTCTTTGTTTTTCATGGCTTCCTCCTTTTCGGAATATATCAAAAAGATAGGAATCATTGATTAATTTTCAACATTTAAAGGGAACATAGCCTTAAAAAAAGCAGGATTGGGATATCTGGCTATATCCTGGCACTTGGTTTGAAGTGACAATCAACAAAGGCCGTGTCTGTATGTCAGCCAAGTCGTAATTCACAATGTTGTGATAGGAACGGAGACGAAAGAACTTCCCCAACTATGCCATCACAGCTTCAGGTCACCTTTGCCTGATCTCAAATCACAAAAATATCAAAAGAGCCTGCTATTCCATCAATTTTTGTGATTTGAGATCGAACAAATTTGACCCAAATCTATATGCAGAATCACAGCGTTACAATCCCCATAGATAATGGCAGGTAATTATCTGCTGATCACAGCGGACCAGTCCAACAAAATTTTATCCATCATCCCGCTGAGAAAACGTATTATCCGAGTTTTTCAAACTGTTTCTGCCAAACTGGGCTTTCCAGTATTCTTGTACCGCAGGACAATGGATAAAACTCTATACGTTCGGCTGCGAAGTCCTGTCTTAGAAAAATCAGGGAGTGAATTTATGAAAATCTGTATCTGGCGAATTTAGAAATCGGGATGAAATGTGAATAGCGTATCAAGCAGAAAAAGATGAAATATCCCCTTATGAGCAGATATCATGAGGGGGGAGTAATTTAACTTAAATGTTGCGCCAAAGTTCAAGGGCAAGATGCCAGAGCCAGCTTAAAATAGACACCTCTACTCGCTATCCTGAATAAGCTCTTCAATGATCTTCCTTGCAGCCTCAGTTGGGCTGGCTGCTTTTATCAAAGGTCTACCTATCACAATGTAATCTGCCCCAGCCTTAACCGCCTTTGCCGGCGTTGTGATCCTTTTTTGATCATCTTTTTCAGCGGCCCAGGTGGGACGGATGCCCGGTGTTAATATAACAAAATCGCTTCCACAGGCCTCCCTGATAGCTACAATTTCTTTTGGAGAGGCTACACAGCCGTCAACCCCTGCTGACTTAGCTAGTTCCGCCAAATGAACAACTTGACTTAAGACATCGTGTTTTATCCTAAGCTCTTCTGATAAAATTCTATTTGTTAAGCTGGTTAAAACTGTTACGGCCAGTAATATTGGCTTACGGATTTGTTTATCTTTTGCCTCTGAAGTTGCCGCCATTACAGCAGCATACATCATATCAAGTCCACCTGAAGCATGAATATTTACAAGGTACACCCCCATTCTCGTAGCCATTCTAACAGCATTTGCTACAGTATTGGGAATATCGTGGTATTTAAGATCAAGAAAAACTTCCCCGCCAAGCTTTCTTACATCTTCAATTATTTTAGGACCGACCTTAGTGAAAAGATGCGACCCTATTTTAAACATACCAACGTGATCCCTCATAAGCTTAACTAACTCAAGTGCTTGTCTTGAGCTATCTACATCCAAGGCAAGGCACACTTTTTGCTTGAGATCTTCTTTTGTTTGCATGTTTCTGTCTATTATTTTAAGATGATATGCATTTATTTGATAAAACAGTCAGTCAGAAAAGATTTGGTCGTATTTTTTTCAAACGCATTGGCAATCTTCAGTTACCCCGCCGGCTGCGGCGTTTTAAAGATAGAAGTTCCGCAAAAATATCCAGCTTGAACGAAGATAGAGGGCTTGCTACTGGTAATTTTATTTTTTCTGAGCATAAAATTTTTTCCTGTAGATAGTGTTTGTCATACTCATATAAAAATGTTTTCGTTTTTGTCTACAAAAAATGCCAAAAAAATCGCTGATTTTGGACTAAATTCAAGAAAAAGTTTACGAAAAGCAAAATCCTGAGCCTCTTGCAGAAACAAAAAAACTTTTGAATTATTTTGATCAGTAGAGGAATAATTATGGTAAAAAAGCTGTTTCTATGATATATTACAACTAATTGATTTTGTAAAACAATTGGTTGGAACAAGGAGACAGCTTCATAAAAAAAGTATCACAGATTTGGTTTAATATTCAAGGATTTCTTTTTCCTACGAGTCATCTTTTTCACGGGCCTTTGCAGAATTTGCCAAAAACGGCATAGCCCGGATTGTGCATGAGAGTCTTGTTGAACAACATTTTCGTTTTGTCACATAGGTTCTTGTCAGATACACAACCTGACAATAAGCGGGCCCTAAAACAGGGTTAAGGGATAAGTATTCGCTGAAAACGGCAAAACTTGGTGGAATTATGAAATAACTGCCGGAAGAACTCTAAATAAAGGCAAAAAAGCGAATGCAGCAATTATTCCTAATGCAGATGGATGGTTCTGCAAGAGGCTCACAATAAAAATTTTATAGGTTGTAGATTTGATGATATTAATCATATTTATAATTATATATGAATGATGAAAAAGCAGCTCTTATATCCTTTATCCTTAAAGGGGGTTATATAGAGAATGGAGAAGGATTTTAAGTTTAAGGCAATACGGGTTATTATTGTGCTTGCGGCGGCTATTGTAATTGCTGTTTTGCTGATTAAAATGCAGCCGGAACCTGAACGTAAAATTAGAATAGAAACCCCACTTCTTGTCGAGGCCTTTCCTGCAAAGGCTGAAACTTTAAATATGATTATTGAAAGTTATGGAACTGTAAAACCCCGCGAACTTCTGAAACTGGTAGCAGAGGTCAAAGGCCGGATTGTAAGCCTGGATCCAGTGTTTAAAGAAGGCAGCTTTATCAAAAAAGGAACGGCTTTGATAAAGATTGATCATAGATCCTACCAGCTTGAAGTGGACAGACGTAGGGTTGAAATTAAACAGGCAGAAGCAGAGCTTAAGCATTTGGATCAGGAAGTTTTAAACCTTGAAGCCAGTATTAAAATCGCAAGGTCTGATTCAGTCCTGACAAAGGCTGAATATTTACGTCAAAAAAAACTCGTCAAAAAAAATGTGATGGCCCAAACCTCGCTTGATAATACGGAACAGAAATATCTTGCGAGTCTGGAACGTCTGCAGAAGCTTCAAAATCAACTTGCTTTGACAGGGCCGTCAAAAGACCGGCTTAAAGCTAAGCGCGACATGGTTAATGTTTTACTTCGTCAGGCAGAACTTGATCTCGAAAAAACAAGCATAGTTGCAGCGTTTGACGGCTGGGTCGTTGAAAAGGAAGTTGAAAAAGGCCAGCATGTAAATGCCGGGCAAAATCTGGGCAAAATTTACAGTAAGGGAGCCTTTGATATTGAGGTTAATATCCCAATTAAAGACCTGCGTTGGCTCCCGACCGATTTTACTAAAAACTCTATGCCTGAGGCAAAAATAATTTTTAGCAGCAATGAGGTCTCATATACCTGGAACGGTCGTGTTGCAAGGATGAAGGCTCAATTTGATGAAAAGACCCGGACACTGCCTGTAGTGGTAGAAGTAGACTATAATTCAAAGCCGGAAATAAACAGGGGCGCCATTAATTTAAAACCGGGCATGTTTGTAACAGTTCATATAAAAGGAATAGAAATTAAGCATATATATGTGCTCCCGCGTCATGTACTCTATGGTGATAATATTGTTTACTTATTTAGCGATAACCGTTTAAGGATAAGGCAGGTCAGTATTCTTCGTCGTTTCAAGGACTCAGTATTTATAAACAAAGGTTTGTCAGACGGCGAGCTTGTAATAAAAACGCCTTTATCAAGAGTATCTGATGGAATGCAGGTAGGGCTGGCGGATTGAAATCTTTAGGGAATTGGTCGATAAATAACAGGGTTACTGTTAACCTGATTATGATCTTTGTCATAGTGGCAGGGCTGTTCACTGCGCTTAAAATGCGCAAGGAAATGTTTCCTCAGTTTGCACTGGATATGATCAATATAAGCGTGACCTATCCCGGAGCAAGCCCCGAAGAAGTCGAAGAGGGTATTTGTATAAAGATAGAAGAAAAAATTGAAGGTATTGAGGGTATATCACGCACTATTTCAAGTGGTTACGAAGATAGAGGTTCGATTACGGTTGAGCTTGATGAAGATGCAGACTTGCAGAGCACACTGGATGAGATAAAAACCGAAATTGATCTTATAGATACTTTTCCGGATGAAGCTGAAGAACCGGTAATTACCGAAATAATCAATAGAAATCCAGCCATTACTGTAGCTGTTTATGGTGATGTGTCTGAAAAACTTCTGCATGAGGTTTCAGAAAGAATCAGAGACGATCTTACAGATACCGGCCCGATTACTTTAGCAGATTTGGTGGGAGTAAGAGACTATGAAATTGCGGTGGAGGTATCAGAAGAAAATCTCAGGAAATACAATATCTCATTTGACTACATTGTAAATGCCATAAAAACGGGAAGCATTGATCTCCCAGGTGGCGCAATAAAGACTTCCCAGGGAGAAATTCTTGTGAGATCAAAGGGGCAGCTATACACTGGACGTGAATTTGAAGATCTTCCCCTGATTACACTCAAAAACGGTACGGTTGTTCGACTTGGAGAGGTGGCAAATGTAATCGACGGCTTTGAAGATATAGACTTAACAGCAAGGTTTAATGGAAAACCCGCTGCTCTTGTTCAGGTGAACAGGACAAAGAATGAAGATGTCATTGAAATTTCAAGGGCTGTTCGGGATTATGTTGAAAATCAGAGACAAAAAATGCCGGAAGGAATCAGTCTTGCCACCTGGTATGATTTGTCGACCATGGTTCAAGACAGAATCAACATGCTTCTTCTAAACGGGACTCAAGGAATTGTCCTGGTTTTTATAGCTCTTGCTCTTTTCTTAAACCTTGGTCTGGCATTCTGGGTTGCTGTTGGAATACCTATCTCCTTTATGGGCGCCTTCCTTGTGCTGGATTTCACCGGCGCCACGATTAACATGATTTCTCTGTTTGCTTTTATCATGACTCTCGGGATACTCGTGGATGATGCCATCATAATAGGCGAAAATATCTATACCCATTTCAACAGGGGTAAAACACCTTCGGCCGCTGTGATTGACGGCTTAAAAGAGGTGGGTGTGCCGGTGATAATGGCTGTCAGCACCACAATAGTTGCGTTTATACCCTTGATGTTTATTTCCGGAATAATGGGCAAATTTTTAGGAATCATGCCAAAGGCGGTAATTGCGATTCTGTTGGTATCACTTGGCGAAGCCCTGATAATACTTCCCGCTCACCTGAATCATACACTTTCACAGTCTCTGTCGAAAACAAACAGAATTAATTCATGGCATGAAAAAATAAGAAAAAGGGTAGACCGATGGCTTTCCATTGTAATTGAGAATTATTATGCCAGGGCCTTAAAATATGTTGTAAAGAACAGGTATTTTACATTTTCAATAGGAGCAGGAATCCTTATAATAAGCCTTGGCATTGTGGCAGGCGGTTACGTGCCTTTTGTCTTTTTTCCCAAAGGTGAAAGCAACTGGATAATTGCAGAGATCGGCTATCCTCTTGGAACTCCATATGAAATAACTGAGAAAACAATCGAACATCTTGAAAACAAAGCATTTGAACTGAATGATTTTTTTGATGAGATTTCAGATGAAAATGGCGATCTGGTTATAAACACCTTTTCACTAGTAGGCATGATACCGAGAAGGGACTGGAAAAAAGGAGAAACAGGAGGACACGTTGGAGAAGTATGGATCGAACTGATAGCCTCGGAAAAACGAGCCGATCTTTCGATAAATAATGTCTTAAAAAAGTGGCGTACACTCGTTGGAGAAATACCCGGAGTAGAAAGACATGTATTTTCAACCCTTGAAGGAGGTCCCGGCGGCAATCCTATTGAGATACAGCTCTCCGGCAAAGATTTTGACAAATTAAGTTTGGCAGCGGACGAGTTGAAAACCGAGATAGCGACATACCCAGGCACTTTTGATATCACTGATGATTTCAAACCTGGAAAAAAAGAAAAAAGCATCCGAATAAAAGAAGGGGCCAAATCTCTGGGGATAACCATGCTTGATATTGCCAAACAGATTCGACAGGCTTTTTACGGTGAAGAAGCCCTTCGCATTCAGAGAGGAAGAGATGATATAAAGGTAATGGTCAGATATTCGGAACATGATCGCCGGACCATTTCGGGTATTGAGGAAATGCATCTCAGAACCGATGAAGGGCAGGAAATTCCAATTGAAACAGTTGCAGACATAAAACACGGAAGGGCTTATTCCGCTATTCAAAGAGTTGATAGAAAAAGGGTTGTTACTGTAATTTCCGATCTTGACGAATCAACGGCAACTTCGAGCAAGATAGTGGCTGATCTTGATGAGAACTTTCTGCAAAGACTCATGGAACGTTATCCGGGATTAAGTTATGATCTCGAAGGACAGGCAAAAAGGACAAAAGAATCCATCGACAGTCTTAAAAAAGGCTTTGCCCTTGCCCTGATGGGCATATTCCTTTTGCTTGCAAGCCAGTTTAAATCATATATTCAGCCGATTATTATTATGATAGCCATACCCTTCGGTCTGATCGGTGCAATCATGGGTCATCTTGTTATGGGGTTTCATATTACCATGCTAAGCATATTTGGAATCGTGGCTTTATCCGGCATAGTAGTAAACGATTCCCTTATTCTTATAGATTTTATAAATAGAGCTTCCAGCAAGGGCATGGAAATCAATGCCGCTGTTCTCAAGTCGGGGAAAGACAGATTCAGGCCGGTATTGCTTACATCTGTTACAACCATTGCAGGGCTTTTTCCTCTTCTTCTTGAACGCAGTTTCCAGGCTCAATTTCTTATCCCGATGGCAGTAAGTATATGTTTTGGACTCCTTGCCGCCACGGTCTTAACGCTTCTTTATGTTCCAGCTCTTTACCTGATTGTAAGAGATGCAAGCAATATGATTACAGCCGGGTTCAAAAAAGCGGTATAGACAGATAATTATAAACATAAAAGGAACTGGAAAAATGCAAGTGAGGATATGGAAAAATTTTTCATTGCCGATGCCATGCTTGGGAAACTCGCAAAATGGATGCGGATAATAGGATGTGATGTTGAATATTTTTCGGAAATATCGGATAATGAAATTTCAAAAAGAGCTTTTTATAGCGGGCGTATAATTCTGACCAGAGATACAATGTTAATCAGGAGAAAAATAAACAGAGAAAACTGTTTTTTTATTAAATATGACTATTATCAGGATCAGCTAAAACAGGTTGTAAAAGCTTTTTCAATTGATCCAATGGAAAATCTCTTTACTCGATGCCTTTTATGTAATAAAAAGCTTCTAACTATTGACAAGATTTCTGTTGCAGACAGTGTGCCGGAATATGTTTATTATACCATGGATAATTTTAAAACCTGTCCATCCTGCAACAGACTTTACTGGAAGGCTACGCATAAGAATAATGTGGTCAAACAATTAAAAAAAATACTGGAGTTAAAATAGTTTTGTCTGAGAAAAATATTATAATACATAAAGCAGAGGTCAGTACAAAAGGGGAAAAGTACAGCGGAATTGTTTCATTGATTCTTGTCCAGAAAGAAGATGGCTGGACATATGAGGTTGAAGATATGACCCACGAAAATTTATCCTTAACCTGGAGAGCTAACTCACCGGAAAAAGCTTCTATAAAACTTAGGGGCATTTACAGAGACAAAGTCTGGGATTTTAAGATTCTGGAATAATTGACGGCTTTGTAAAAGAATATTTTCTGAGTTGTGCTGTATTCTTGGCCTGCCTGTGCGTTGTACGCATACAGGTTATTGCGAAGTCGGTGATCAGCACAAATCGCTTGCAAACCCAAGAGCTGTTGAATAATTTGTGCAAATAATTTTTTGCATCAAAATTTTGGGAGGTTAGGCTATGTCAAAGAAAGAATCAATACCCCTTGAAGATTTTTTGAAACATCCTGAGGTTCAAAAGATAACCAGCAATATTAACCAGGCATTAGTTGAAAGGCGAGAATATACTCCTTCTGTCTGTAAAGTTTTTACATATCCCTATACTGCGTTGCAGGATAATTCTAAATTTAGATTTGCCATTGATAACGAATCAAAAAAGCAATTATCGAACATTGTAGATAATAAGGTGCAGAGCATAACAGGCGCTGATGACCTGGAAGAAGCATTAAAAGAAAAATACTGCAAAAAACGTAATATTGGCATTGTATTTTCCGGAGGACCTGCGCCTGGAGGCCACAATGTTATTGCCGGTCTTTATGATGCAGCAAAAAAAGCTAACCCCGAGAATAAAATTTACGGTTTTTTGCTTGGACCGGATGGAATACTTGAAAATGAAGTCATCGAAATTACTGACAGTCTTGTTAGCTCGTACAAAAATCTGGGCGGTTTTACAATGATAAACACCGGCAGAACTAAAATAGACACAAAAGAGAAAATGGAGCTGTCAAAAGAGACGTGCAAAAAGCTTGAACTGGATGCTCTTGTAATAGTCGGAGGAGATGATTCTAACACAAATGCGGCTTTTCTTGCTCAGGAGATGTTTGAAGACGGCATTAAAGTCATTGGTGTGCCCAAGACAATTGATGGGGATATACAAGTCAAAGATACTGATGGTAATATTTTATGCGCTATATCGTTTGGATTTCATACAGCAGCAAGAGCTTTTGCAAATGCTGTAAGCAGTCTTTGCACTGACTGCAGTTCAGATGTAAAATACTGGCATATTTGCAAGGTTATGGGAAGAGTCGCAAGCCATCTGGCTCTTGAAGTAGCTTTGCAGACCCATGCAAATATGACTCTGATCGGTGAGGATCTGGCTGACTATATTGACAGGAGGAGACTCGAAAAGGCAAAGAAAAAAGGAATAACGGATTATAGCGCTTATGGTATTACACTGCGACATCTTTCGCGTATAATTTGCGATAGTATTGTTAAAAGAGCTGCTGTTGGAAAAAATTACGGCGTAATTGTAATTCCGGAAGGTATTCTGGAGTTTGTTGATGAAATACAGATTTTTATAATCAAGCTTAACGCAATAATTGCTGAATATAACCAGGCACATGATACTGATTTTCACACTGATTTCCCGCTTCTTGACGATAAGCTGGAATATTTGCGCAGGCTGGCAAGGCTTTCACGTGAAGATAATTCGTTTTCGATCTGGAATACAAGGGATGATGATCTTTTCAATGATATACCTGAATTTTTCCAGGAAGGGCTTTTGATAGAAAGAGACAGCCATGGGAATTTCCAGTTTTCGCTGGTTGAAACAGATAAGGTAATCATGGGACTGGTAAAAAATTATTTGAATATTCTTAAAGAAAAAGGGATTTATAAGTTGGGGATTGATAGTTCTTATTATAGAATGACACTGGCAAAAGGCGGACTTGATCCTGATTACTTTGGCCCCATACTTTTCAAAAACTATAATAAAGAAGATAAGTTTCTCCTTTTAAAAGAATCCATTATATCTAAAAAAATGCTAAAACAGACTATTGTAAAAAAAGGAGCTATTCAGAAAAATGACATAATACCTGCTTCTGTTGAGAAAATTTATAAAAAATCTGTTCCAAAATTTGAGACTCAGGTCCATTTTTACGGTTACGACGGCAGGGGAAGTGAACCAACAAGATTTGATTGTATTTATACTTATAATCTCGGATTAACTGTTTTTAGCCTGATAGCTAATGGTGCAACCGGCCAGATGGCAGCCATAAAAAATTTAGAAATGGATTTTTCCAACTGGGAGCCGATTGGAATTCCAATTGCTTCACTTATGCATCTTGAAGAAAGAAAAGGGAAACTATCGCTTGTATTGGAAAAAAGTGTTGTAGATGTTAATTCCATATCCTTTCGAGTTGTAAAATCATTGAGAGATAAATGGCTTGCGGCAGTGCCTTGTGATGATAACTACAGAAGACCGGGGCCGATACGTTTTGCCGGAAAGAGTGAGGCAAACAGGCCAATAACACTTGTATTGAATGCACTTGCAAAGAGGTGACCTCAATTACGTCCTAATTAGGAACGAGGACGAAATCTTCGGGAAGATTCAGGTCCTTGTCAGTGGGAACCGGCATAAATTATCGGCTTGTATCGAAAAGCCTGAACCCGCTCTTCAATGTGACATTCCTGGCAAATCTCTATTGTTACGTTACGAATGATATAAGCCGAATCCTCTGTTTCGATATGGATTTTGCCGGGCCCATGGCAGACTTCGCACCCTGCATTTTTAAGTTCAGGTGTCTTTTCAAGACTTATAAAACCGCCGGGTTTCCCGTATCCAAGCGTATGGCAGGCGTAGCATCCCTGGATTTCATCTTCAGTAAGGCCTTTTTTCATTTTTTGTATACTTTCAAAGGAGCGGCTTTTTCTGGCATGACTCTTGAAAGAAATATACTGGGTTTCGTGGCAGGATTTACAAGCATCAGAGCCCATATACTTGTTTTCTTTTTTTTCCTCTGCAAATGAAGAAAATGAAAAAACAAAAAAAACCGGTAAACATAATGCACACCACCATGTTCGGATATAGATATTCTGTATTTTTTTGTTCATACCATACTCCCATACAGTAATGCTCAAGCAATTCTTGTTATAGAAATCAACATCCATATACCGATAATTATAAAAAAAATCCCTGCTCCGATTTGTATATAATTTGGAGGTAAAAGGCGACTTAACGCTGCCCCGAATAATACCGCAAGAAGGGAACTCACAATCAGGGCAAAAGCTGAGCCTAAAAATACAGAAATCTTTGAATTGTAATTAGCTGAAAGGCATAATGTAGCCAGTTGGGTTTTATCTCCAAGTTCTGCAAGGAATACTAAACCAAATGTAGTAATAAAAAGTTTAAAATCCATGCTGTTTTTCTCCGGTTAGACCTAAGTTGAGCGATTTTTGGGACCGCTCAATTTAGGTTAAAAGTTCCGTTGCTTTTTGTACAATGTTTTCAGATGTAAATCCGAATTTTTCCATAACTGTATTTCCAGGTGCTGAAGCTCCGAATTCATTTATGCCGATTACTGCGCCACTGCTTCCTGCATAGCGTTCCCAACCCATGGAGATACCTGCTTCAACAGCGATCCGAACAGTTACATCCGGTAATAGTACTTTATCTTTATATTCTTGTGATGTTTTTTCAAATAGCTCCCAGCTCGGCATACTTACTAATCTGACAGATATACCCTTTTTTTCAAGAATTTTTCCTGCGTTAAGTGCAATGTGTACTTCCGAGCCTGTAGCTATTAGTATAATATCCGGTTTACCGTCGGAATCCGACAGAATATAAGCGCCGTTAACCAGCTTATCAGCAGAGCTGTAAATTGTCCTGTCAATAACGGGAAGTTTTTGACGGCTGAGGATTAAGGCTACAGGGCAATCCGTGGTTCGGGCAGTCAGACGCCATGCTTCTATTGTTTCTGTGGCGTCAGCAGGTCGAATTACTGTAAGCCCTGGAATAGCTCTTAAGCCGGCAAGATGCTCTACTGGCTGGTGAGTTGGGCCGTCTTCGCCAACCGCAATACTGTCATGAGTAAATATGTATATTACAGGCAACTTCATAAGTGCGGCAAGGCGTATTGATGGCCGCATGTAGTCAGCGAAAACAAAAAAAGTCCCGCCATAAGGCCTGAGCCCTTTATGAAGAGCTATTCCTGATATTATTCCTCCCATAGCATGTTCCCTTACTCCAAAACGTATATTACGTCCGTCGAACATGTTTTTTTGAAAATCATGAGAAGATTTTATAATTGTATTATTTGAAGGGGCCAGATCTGCAGAACCTCCTATAAGATAAGGTATATTTTTTGCAATGGCATTAAGTATTTTTCCTGAGGCAGCTCTTGTAGCTATTGGCCCTTCATTTTTTGAAAAATCAGGCAGGTTCGCATCCCAGCCTTTATTTAAAGAGTTGTTTAATGAATCATTCAATTTTTTTGACAGAACAGGATATTTACTGCAATATTCCTCGAACTTTTCTTTCCAGATGGCTTCGGCTTTTTCCCCTTTGTCAATGCATTCCCCAGATATTTCAATAAGTTGCTCTGGAACATAGAAAGAAAGATTTTCATTCCAGCCTAAATTCTTTTTTGTTAATCGGATTTCTTCTTCTCCAAGAGGAGATCCATGTGCATCGGCAGAGTCTTGTTTATTCGGGCTGCCAAAGGCAATATGCGTCCGCAGGATAATAATGGATGGCTTTGTTGTTTCCGTTCTGGCATCTTTAATGGCTCTATGGATATCGTCTAAATTATTTCCGTCCTCTACTGTAGTTACATGCCAGTTATATGCCTTGAATCTCAGGCCAACGTCTTCAGTAAATGTTATGTCTGTATTTCCTTCAATAGATATACCGTTGTCATCATAGATACAAATCAACTTCGCAAGACCCATGTGTCCCGCAAAAGATGCGGCTTCAGCAGTGATCCCTTCCATAAGATCTCCATCGCCGCATATCATGTACGTATAATGGTCTATGATTTTATAACCAGGACGGTTAAAAATTGTTGCAAGATGTCTTTCAGCCAGGGCCATTCCTACAGCATTGGTAAATCCCTGGCCCAATGGACCTGTTGTAGTTTCAACGCCGGGTGTATGACCTAATTCAGGATGCCCGGGAGTTTTGCTTCCCCACTGGCGAAAATTTTTTATGTCAGCCAGGGTTAAATCGTAACCAAAAAGATAAAGAAGGCTGTAAAGAAGTATAGAGGCGTGTCCGCCTGAAAGTACAAAGCGGTCTCTATCTATCCATTCAGGATTTTTGGAATTATGTTTCAGAAAACATTTCCACAGGATATAGGCCGCAGGTGCAAGACCCATTGGTGCACCAGGATGTCCGGAATTAGCTTTTTGAATAGCGTCCATGGAAAGCGTGCGGATTGTATTAATACAAAGCTCATCAATTTTTGACAAACCATTATTCATAATTGGCGTCTCCTTGTTGAGGGAATTTGTTTGAGAACGAATCTTTGATGGATTTGATACACTTGTTTTAATTTATGTGCAAGGATTTTGACCATATATCACAGGGCAATTGCATCAAAATCAGGCATGGTTTTTGATTCCAGACAAATCAAGAGGTTGCAAATACCGCTTCAAAAATAAGCGCCTGCTGCCCCTTCAAAAATAAGCGCCCGCTGCCCCAGGTTGCCGACAGGTTGCTTTGAGTTTGTAAATTTCTGGTGCATACAATATGGCTTCATGGGTTTCTGCAAGTTCATCATAAGAAATTTATATTGTTTGTTAACTCTGAAACATCTGTTATAGATCACCTGTTGAAGCTCACCCGAAATGAGTTTGTAAATTTTTGTTAATCTGATTATCAGTATTTGATGGCTTTATAATTGGAGATTTAAGGCATGGTGCTTACCTGGGTGTTATTTGTCATTGGATTGTTGATGCTTTACTATGGAGCGGAATGGCTTGTAAAAGGAGCGTCCAGTCTCGCGCGAAGCCTTGGTTTAACGCCACTGGTTATAGGCTTGACGGTAGTTGCATTCGGCACTTCGGCGCCAGAGCTTGTTGTAAGTGTTATTTCGTCTTTTCAAGAAAAGAGCATGATAGCTGTAGGCAATGTTGTTGGAAGCAATATTTGTAACATAGCTCTTGTCCTCGGTTTGTCGTCTTTATTTATGCCCATTAAAAGCAATGGATCTGTTGTTAAGCGGGATATCCCTATTATGCTCGGAATATCTTTATATCTCCTGCTGATTTCTCTAAATTCTAAAATAGGAAGGCTTGAGGGGGCTACTCTGTTGGGTGGAATAATCATTTATGTCTGTTTAAATTATTATTATGCGGTAAAAGGAACTAAACAAGCATCAGGCGGAGAAAGATTTAGTAAAAAGCCTGGAGCAGAGGACATTGGATACATTCCTTCTAGGGCGAGGCAAATTACCTTGATTGTAACGGGAATCCTGTTCGTAGTGACAGGTGCTGAGATGCTTATAGACTCGGCAGTAAAAATTATGAAGATGTTTGGGCTAAATGAAAAATTTATTGGCCTGACAATTGTTGCATTTGGAACTTCGCTCCCGGAACTTGCTATTTCTGTTGTTGCAGCCATGAGAAAGGAAATGGATATCAGCATTGGAAATCTTTTGGGAAGTAACATTTTTAATATACTCGGGGTGCTTGGAATTGCATCGCTGGTTAGGCCTATTTTGATTCCGGGAGGTTTTATTCAGAGCGGTTTACTAATTGATTACCTGGTTATGATGTTTATTAGTTTTCTTCCATGGGTAATGATGAGAAAAACAAACACAGTTATGAGGAGAGACGGAGTTGTTCTTTTATCCTGCTATATTGGATACATAGCCCATCTTACAGTTAAGGCATTGTAATCAGGTGGATAATAGGCTGAAGGTGGAGCCAGGGAAAAAAGCAACAGTAAATTGCAGGGCCAAATATATATGACCCTGCAATTAAATATAGATGTTTAATGTCCCAGTTTTAGTCCCCATCCTTCAAACATAAAAAGAATGGAAAAACCATACCACAGCGTGTAACACACATAAAAAACTAGAGAAAATATAACAATTCCCATTTTGTCGGTAATATTTTGTGGTTCAATTGTATAGTAGTTATATGAAGTTTCAACTGTTTTCTTTATGACCAGTGCAACTGTTTTGGCTTCTTTAAACAGCTTCTGCTTTTTTAAGTCTTTATCTGCTGCCTTTAGAGCCGTCCACCAATTATAAAGAACCTGCCTCTCATTGTAACCGTACTTGCCTGAAACTTTTGTCCCGTCATTATTATACATGCTGTCTGAATCCGCCAGGCAGTTTGCAAGTATATTGCCAAGATCGCCGGATACATTTAGCTGGGCTCCTGATACTTCTGCTGTTGCGCCTGCAGTTGTAAACAGCATGGCTGTCTGTTGCGCCTGATTTTCGTCTGCCATTTTCAGGGCCATGTTTACGGTATTTCCCTTAAATGTGTCTGTTTCTTTTTTTACCTTAGGAATATAGTAGGCTGAACCTTTTGATATGGAGTTATACAGAGAATCCAGATATTCCATGCCGTTCTGGCCCTTAAAAATAGGCGAAAAAATTATAAAAAGAACAATGAAAAACGCTACAAATAATGTAAAACCCCCGTAAAATTCTTTTTTATGAGCAATCATGATTACACCTCCTTTCCCTTGAGTTTTGGAATGTTGATCAGAAACGTTCCAATTACCCAGACTGAAAATGCACCTATTACAATGAAGAATGCCCACACACCTATGTTTTCAAGAAAACCTGCGGTTCCCGGGTCAATTTTAATGACATCCATTGCTCCCAGCTTGGCAGGCAAAGCAAAAATACGATTAACAAAACCTGCCAAAACTGCCATTGCATAAAAGCCGCGGATTGTGATGCCCGGGACAACTTTAGTAACCAATGCACCGATCTGAATACCAAGCAGTGAGCCAAGAAGCATGCCCATGGCAAGTGTATAGAAGATAAAGCCATAAATAGCATACTGGCTTATTGAGGCATAACCTGCCGTAAAGACGATCTGAAAAATATCGGTTCCAACCGTGGTCATTGATGAAACGCCAAGAACATAAACGAATATGGGGAACGTCAAAAATCCGCCGCCAACACCCATAATCCCTGCAGCAAGTCCGACAAGCGCTCCGCTGAGCACTAAAAATACCCATGAAATGCTCCTGCCCCCCGGCACAAGATCAAAATCAAATTTAACCAAAGGGGGTATTTTCACGGCCTGAATTTTTTTAGAAAGGCCGCCCATTTCAGCGCCTTCGCTTTTTCCGCCATGTGCACCCTCATCTGCTGCACCATGTGCCTTTCTGGCCTTGAGGAAGTCGGTCAAGGCATAAGTGCCCAGAAAGCCTAGCATAAGTGAATAGACAGTCGTGATAAAGGCATCGCTGAGTACCGGATTGATTTCATAAAGTACGCGGTTAAGAACTCCGCCGGCCGTAGCTCCTATGATGGCGCCTATAAGGAAGACTATGGCCAATGGCACTGATACGTTCCCTAACTTCCTGTGAATTACGCTTCCCATTATCGCTTTGGCAAAAATATGAAACAGATCGGTTCCAACTGCAAGGATACCTTTGATTCCTGCGCTCATCAGGGCTGGAGCAATTATAAATCCACCACCAGCGCCGATACAGCCGGTAATCAGGCCAGCGCCCATTCCAATAAGGATTGATACGATGAAAATACCTGTGCTGTAAAATGCCGGGCTGTACGCTTTTTTCCCGCCAAGCAGTTCAGGAAGAGCTCCGCCCACCTGATCAGCAAATGCAATACTTCCCAATATAACGGGAATAGTAAGCAGACCCAGTACAAGAAGCCGCTTTCTGTCTCTAAGTATTGTATTGGAAACATCAAGTTCCCATTTTGCATGGGCTCTTGCGCCCATCATCATAAAACTACCCCATTGTTTAAAGAAATTCATAGCAATATTTCTCCTTTTCCTCTGGTTTGATAATTATGTTCAATATCAGTTAGTTATTCAAAATGATGAATTCAATAATTGTGATTGTATCCCCTCCCTTCTTTATTGTTTAAATTTGATAATGGTCATTTAAAAAATATGCCTATTGCTCCATTATAATTTTATGTCCATGCTTGATAATAATTTTTGCTGCCTTTTTTTTCAGGTCGTCCTCTAATCCAATTACTTTAAGCGCATCTTTAAGCTTTATCATGCCAAGGATTTTATCTTTGCTTGTCACGGCAATGTGGTCGAGGTCATTTTTAAGCATGACTTCAATTGCATCTGTAATTTTGTCATCTACAGAAACAGATGGCCTTATGGAAAGAGTTTCATCCATGAGGAGAGTAATATCTTTAACCTTTAGTTTTTCCATTATATTCCTTATTGCAAAGGG
>JAJSZP010000048.1 GCA_030262775.1 Deltaproteobacteria bacterium
TTAATAATTTCCATGAATTTTCGATATCCAATAGTATCTGCTGTATCACAGTTAGCCCACACCCTTTTCACATTGAAATTTTCAGCAATATACAAAAGTCCGTTCAAGTGGTCGCTGTTTGGATGGGAAAGAATAAGAGTGTCAATTGTTTTAATTTTTTTACGCCATAATAACGGTGCAATTACTCTTTCGCCAATATCAAAGGTCGAGTTGTCAGAAAATCCACCGCCATCTATAAGCAGATTAAAACCTTCCGGCATTTCCACAAGAGCAGAGCTGCCCTGCCCTACATCAATTACTGTAATCCTCAGATCATCATGCCAAAACCTGTTATAAAACCAGTAACAAGTATCGGCGGCACCGGCAATAATTACTACTATTAGAACAGCTAATACTTTTTTCCTTCCGGAAGCAACCGATTGCTCTTTCAATTCTACTTTATTATATAGCTGATGTGTTTCTCTCAGAAATTTATCTTTTTCACCGGCATTTGTATAGTGAATACCAACCAAATCCAATACTGCCCAGCCCAGCACATAATAACAACAAATTTCAAAATAAGTTGGAGTTACTGTTTTTATTGCGGCAAAAGGTAAATTTGAAAACCATACCACAATATCAAGAGCTTTGCCCAGCAATTCAGAGTTTGCATTTATGCACCATATAGCCCCGTAAACGCTTACCGGATATAGCAGTACCGAAAACAAGCCCAAGGGAACTACAATAAACCCTATAAGGGGCACAACAAACAAGTTTGCCAGGAGACCAACAAGAGAAACCTGGTTGAAGTAAAACATTAAAAGCGGAAGTGTCCCCAGAATTGCAAAAAGAGAAGTCAATAAAAAGAGATACACTTTTTTCTGGAGTTGAAAGAGTCCTTGTTTTCTATTCTTGCTTTTTATACGTATTCTGGAAAGGCCATATATTATTGCAAGAACAGCTATAAATGAGAGCTGAAAAGAAATCGAAAAAAGAGAGGGAGGATGAACTGCAAGAATTATCATTGCAGCTATTGCCAGTGTATTTATTGGGTCATGTTCTCTTTCAAAAAGAAATGTCATCAAAAAAAGAGTAACCATAATTACTGCTCTTTGTGTAGAAGGAGACAACCCTGAAAGTAGGCCATAAATAAATACAGGGAAAAAAGATAAAATAGCTGCAACCTTTACGGTTAATGCATTCCAGAGAAAATATTTAAAATATGAAAGTATCCATTTGAAAAAGAAAAATGCAACTGTTGCTACAATTCCTATATGAAGTCCTGAAATTGCAAGAATATGACCTGCACCGGCCCGGTTAAATGCCTCCTTCAAGTTTTTTGAAATACTATTTCTGTCTCCAATTATAAGGGCTTTTAATACAGCACTTTTATCACCCTCCCCTGTATTGTCGATAAGATCGGAAATTTTACTACGGGCATCTGCTATTATCTTGGCTATAGCTTTTCCTGAATTTCTTTTTATAACAATTAGATCTTTTCCACGGACATACGAGGTCCCCCAAATCTCCTTGAATGTCATAAATTTTTTATAATTAAATCCTCCTGGATTTTTGAAATTTCTGATAGATCTGAGCTTGCCTGTAAAGAAAACTTTGTCGCCAATTGAAAGATTTGGGAAATTTCCTCTTACTGTTACACGGATTTTCCCTTTAACCGGAAAATTATTATCCTTATTTTCTCCAAGAGTCCTGATCTGTAAAATTAATTTTAGCATGTCTTTGTATATTACAGGACTTTCGTCGATTAAACCGACAATTCTCCATTTTCGCGAATCTAAAAAATTAGTGATATGGTTTGAAGGGAGTTTGGGAGCCACCCACGGCTGCAAGGAAAGATACCCGAAAGCAAAAAATAAAATAACTGGTAAAATTAATGCTATTTTTCTCTGAAGAATGGAATATAGTATTAAGCCTGTACATACAAAAATAACGAAATACGCATAAACTTTGTGACCCGGCAGCCATGAACCACAGGCTATGCCCAGTATCAAAGATACCAGGATTGGGATAACAGGACGATAATAAATCTTGCCGATCATTTCATCATATTACTCATTCTTTTACACGCTTAATAGCTGCTCCCAGACTGGCAAGCTTTTTTTCAATCAATTCATATCCTCTATCCAGATGATAAACACGATTTACCTCGGTTTTGCCCCTGGCTACAAGACCCGCCAGTATCAGCGAAGCACTGGCTCTAAGATCACTTGCCATAACCGGCGCGCCTGAAAGCGTTTTCATCCCTTTTATCATTGCAGCATTGCCGGCTACAGTAATATCCGCACCCATTCTTTTTAACTCACTTACATGGATAAAACGGTTTTCAAATACTGTTTCAAATATTAGACTCAGCCCCCTGGCAACAGACATTAAAACCATGAATTGCGCCTGCATATCACTGGGGAAACCTGGATATGGAAGTGTTTTTACATCAACACTTGCTATATTATCTGTTCCCTTAACTCTAATATTTTTTCCATCAATTTTTAACCTTGCCCCAGTTAAACTCAATTTGTGAATAACGGATTCAAGATGATCCGGCTCAGTGCCTAAAAGCGTTACATCACCTCCGGTCAAAGCTGCTGCGACCATGAATGTTCCGGTTTCTATCCGGTCAGGAATTATTGAAACAGATACAGGACTTAATGAAGAAACTCCCATTATAGTAATTGCGGAAGTGCCGGCCCCACGTATATCAGCACCCATCTTGTTTAAAACATCAGCAAGAGCAATTATTTCGGGTTCACGAGCTGCGTTATGAATAACAGTGCTTCCTATCGCTAAAACAGCTGCCATCATAATATTTTCAGTACCCGTTACTGTAGCTACATCCAAATAAATTTCGTTCCCCTTAAGTTTTTTAGCATAAGCTTCAACATAACCGTGCTTTAATTCAATGGTTGCGCCAAGACATGCCAGACCTTTAAGATGCAGATTGATTGGCCTCGCGCCTATAGCACACCCTCCCGGCAATGAAACCCGGGCCTTTTTGAGACGGGCAACAAGAGGACCAAGAACCAATATAGAAGCGCGCATTTTCCTGACCAGATCATACGGAGCTTCATGGTTTAAAATATTACCTGCATCTATCTTAACAACATCTCCATCTGACTCAATCTTTGCGCCAAGATGTGAAAGAAGTAGTTTTATGCTTTCAATATCTTTTAGATTGGGAACATTTGAGAAGGTGCATAACCCATCAGTAAGCAAAGATGAAACCAGAATCGGAAGCGCAGCGTTCTTTGCTCCGCTTATCTTGACCTCGCCTGTAAGAGGTCGTCCCCCTTCAACTATAATTTTATCCATATTAACCCTTCAAACAAAAAAAGCGCTTTACCACATTTTAAGAAATGAGATAAGCGCTTTTTTATACTAATGTTATGCTGTAGCTTATTGCCTGATTTAGTGGTGGACGCCTTTACCCTGCATTGTATCAATAACTGACTTTAAAATACAATAAGTCATTCCAAGGCCCAAAATTGCCAGCGCATACCACAAACCACCCATAAATACCATATGACCAACATCCCAAATCCATTCAAATGAAAATGGAAACATATTTTAACCTCCTAAGAATTCAATTCCCGTTCCTGGGGGAATATAGGTAAATAACGAAATGATATCATAACCAGAATAATTCCGTAAGCTACAGGAAGAATGGTTGTTGCAACCTCCTGCCAGCTAGGAATATACATGACCCAGTTTTCAAAAGTCATAACCGGCACCGCCATTACCTGCAGCACCATTACCCAGCGATTAAGTAAAACACCAATACAGGCCAGCAATACTGCCGTAAACAGCAAGGTAGGATTACTGCGCCCCTTTGGTGTAAGAAGTATCAATGCCGGCACAATTCCACAGATTACTATCTCGACTACAAGAATCCAGATTCCATAAAAAGGATTATTGGAATAAAAATCAATTAGATTCGAGCCCATGTCAGGAGCTGTAACTGTAGCCCAGTACCAGGTATCAATAATTTTTGCAATAATATATGTCCCCATTGTCCAGCCGGATATCTTGGCCAGCAGATCTATAACATTTTGCTTGACCAGCTTCTTTTTTGTAATTTTTTCAGTCAGCCTTGTCACAAATAGTGTAAAGCAAGGGCCATAGGCTGCTGCCGACCATGTAAAGAGAAAGAATGTCCACGGCCAGATAAATATTCCTTCCCTGAAAGCAAATGGACGCCCATAAAGAACTGCCGGGGTTCCGCCAAGTGATCCCTGATGGAAAAAGGAAAGAAAAGCACCAGTTGCTGCAAATATTGCCATTACCTCGTGCATATTGTGTGCAAGATTATGAAAAAATGGAACTTTATTAAGCTGACGGTTTTCAAGAATAAGTGGGATATATTCTATAGTAAGAACTGCAAAATAACATGAAAGACAAAATGCCACTTCCGTCAACATTGAGTGAATATTAGCATGCCAGAATATAAACCAACTCCTCAAAGGCTGCCCAACATCTATTGCAAGGATTAAAAGTGCGGAGCTATAACATATAAACCCGATAAGAACGGCGTAATTAATAATATTCTTCAGCTCATCCTTTCCAATAATATATCTTAACAATCCTATAAAAAAAGCTCCGCCGCCCAGGGCAATAACTCCAAGGTCAGCCCATATCCATAATGCAAATCCATAGAAATCATTCATGTTTGTCTGATTAAGTCCCTTTAACCAGATAAGCATCATAGCGTAAACACCCCATAACAGCACGCCGCCGACTATAATGATTCCCAAGGCAAATTTCCCAAATGAACAGCGTGTAACTCCCTCGGGTATTAATGCTGAATCCATAAGTTATGTGCTCCTCAAAATTTGCTGTTACTAATTTATTAACAAATTTATTATCTATTGTTTCTGATTTTAGTGGCGATAATTTTTTGCAAAATCTTCATTATCAATGTAATTATCACCGGCTTGCCTTACCCATTCACGGCTTGACATATAATAAACTTTGGGATTTGTACCAAGTCTTTCAAGAAGCCGAAAAACATTGGGATTCCCTGGTCGTCCACCATGCTTGTTATCAGGCTTGGCCAGTTGATGCACCTTATGCTCTGGATTGTTCAGATCACCAAATGTAATAGCACCAGCAGGACATGCCTGAGTACAAGAGGTCTGATATTCATCTTCTTCAAGTACTGTCCGTCCTTCTAAATATGCTTTGTCCATTGCTAACTGATATCTGTGGAAACAAAAACTGCATTTTTCCACTACACCTCTCATCCGAGGAGAAACATTAGGACTAAGATATTTAGTCGATCCCTCCGGCCACACCGGATCCCACCAGTTAAAATAACGTGCATGATACGGGCATGCAGCCATACAATACCGGCATCCGAAACAACGAGTATAAATCTGGCTCACAATGCCTGTCTCATAGTTATAGTCTGTTGCAGTTGCCGGACAAACAGACACACATGGTGAATGTCCATGATCTCCCTCACAATGCATACATGGTCTCGGAAGATAACAGATATCGGCTTCAGGATAGGATTTTCCATTTGTCAGCTTATAGACACGCATCCATGCAATGCTATCCAGTTTGTTAGATTCATCCTCCCTGAACGGCACATTATTCTCAGCCATACAAGCAACCATACAGGCTCCGCAACCAGTGCACTCATCCAGGTTTATGACCATTCCATACTTTTTGGCTTTTTTGTGTTTGCCTTCTTCTTTCATCAAAACCTCATATTCAAGTTATATTTTGGTCAGCCTAGCCCTTATTCCCCAAGCTGCATCAAGGCCGGATATCGGATCTTCTGCCGGACCGATGAGTTCGTTAAAATTACATCCCTTACCAGCAAGGTACTTATCATAGGCAGTATGCCCCAGTCCTCTTGGCAAAGCAACTATACCGGGCATAATTCCTTCATAAAGATGTACTTTAACCTTTGCTTTACCTCTTGGAGTATGTATAAATGCATACCTGCCTTCAGTCAGGCCAAGCTCTTTACCTGTCTTTGGATTTATCTCAACACATGCTGTTTTTCCCTTAAGGACGGTATCTTCAACGGTCTTAATTACAAAGGGAGGATCACCAATATACCCATTTGCAAGCCTTATTGAATCATATGGGATGAGTACCAGGGGGTACGAAATTGTGCTGCCCTCAATACTTACTGAACTAAAGCTGGAAAGTGATTTCATGGCATCGGGATAAAAATTAAATTCGCCTGTTGCGACTTTTGAATCCGAATCAGACCAAAAACCATTTTCCTCCAATACATCCCATTTGTCGCCTAATGTTTCTTTAAGACATGCGTCATAGCTGTCCCATGGAAATGCATCTGCTATGCTGCCTCCCAGCGCTTTTGCTATGAGTATTATAGAATCGCCAACATTCTTAGTGTTAAACTGAGGCGTTACCACCGGCTTTGTCAGACCGATAACATTTTTTTGCAACCCTCCTGGCGTTGGAACATCCTCATAGCGCTCAAGATAAACATGATTAGGCAGTATTAAATCGGAATTACTGGCAGTTTCATCCATGTAAGATGAAAAACTTACAACAAAAGGTATACTATCAAATGCCGTATTCAATGCTTTACTGTCGGGCATTGAATACAGAGGATTTGCATCTGAGACAAAAAGTGCCCCAAGAGATCCATCTCCAGAATTAATAACCTCAGCCAACCGGTTTAACAAGGATTTTGCATGCGGATATTCACTGCCTGCTCCATCTATACGCTCTTTTTGCATGCCGCTTTCCGCAATGCTGTCCATTTCAAGCTCAGGCCATTTAATATAATCGGATTCAGATACAGCCCAAACACCGCCTTCTTTATTTATATTGCCTACAAGAGCATTTAATGCATGCACCGCCATAAATTCATTAAGACTGCCAGGCGTGCTTCCCTGCCCTTTGCCGCAGATCGCCAAAGGTTTTGAAGCCTGGGCAAAATTCTTAGCCAGTGAAACTATGGTAGCGCTGTTTATCCCTGTTATACTTGATACGTTATCAGTACTGTACTCGTTTAAAACAAGTTCTTTAAAAGCATCAAAACCGGACTGGCTCTCAATATTTTCTCTGTTATATAGTGATTCCATTATGATAACATTTGCAATGCCTAATGCTAAAGCTGCCTCAGTGCCAGGTTTGATTGGAATCCACTTGTCGGATTTTGCTGCTGTGTTTGAAAGGCGAGATTCAATCTGAACTACTTTTTTTCCATTAACTTTCCATGCGCTGTTGGCTTTAAACATACGCACCGGAGAGCCCCATCCATCAATTATCCCGCTACCGAAGCTTAATATAAAATCAGCGTTTTCTGCATCAAATCCAACTTGTGCGCTTACTCCCTGCATAAGAAGCATTGTCATATTGTATGAGTCTTGCATTGAGGGCATAGTCATAAAATTCGGAGAGCCATATGCTGTCAGAAATCTTTTAAAAAGATTGGGCACTGTACCGCTATCTGAGTTCACAATAGAACCAACTGCATGGGATTCGCCTTTTGATCTTATCTCGGCAAGCTTTTTTGTAACATCTGAGATAGCTTCATCCCAGGATATCTTTTCCCATTTTCCTTCGCCTCTTTTCCCAGCTCTTTTTAATGGGGTTTTTACTCTCGTGGGGCCATAAAGCAACTGAAGACCCGATAGGCCCATAACGCATATTCCGCCATCATTTACCGGATGTCCTTTCATCCCCTCTATCTTAACTGCCCGGTCATCAACTTTGCGAACAGTAATCCCGCAACCACCGGGGCATAAAGTGCAGACCGAATTACTTTGACTGTATTCACCATCTGGCGGAACAGGTGTCCACGGCCAATTCTGCGACCATATAGATGAATCATCAATCAGCTTCCAAGGTAATGGTGAAATTGCCGTACCTGCAGCTCCACCAATTATAAATGACAAGAAACTTCTTCTGCCTATTTCCATAGATTCTACCCCTTAAAATGTGTAGCTCTTAACTTAAACTAATCGGCTTTAAAGTTTGTTTACTTATGACATACAAAACATGCTTCTTTTACTGTCGTAACACTTGCTTGATTGCCGGTTTGTTTTTTATATGGTAGCGGAAGCCAGTTGATTGGCCACGGAAGTGTCTCGACATCTGTTTTGATCTCTTTTGTAGCATGACATTCAGCACAATCATCCATCTTCATGCGCTCCCATGTATGTTTCTTTAAACCTGATATATTTTTTCCCCAGATATCCCGGCTGTAACCTGTAATTCTGTTTTCTTCATAAACTCTGGAATGTTCGGATTCGCCAATGTGCCCGTGGCAGGTGCCGCAATCCATCTCCGCCTCTTTGACATGCGCTACATGTGAAAAGAATACGCAGTCCGGCTGTCTTGCATATACCAGCCATGGAACCTCTCTTCCATTTGCCACATATTCCTCAACAAACTTTACTTCATTAGGATCCTCTCCCTGGGCCTCCTCATGGCAATCGACGCACTGCGCAAGTTCTGGAATCCCGGAAAAACTTCCATCCTCACGAAAAAAATGGCAGCTTTCACATCCCTCGTCAACAGCTTCAACATGAAGTACATGGTTAAAATCTATAGGCTGTTTTTTCTGGGAATAGAGAAGCTTTGGGAATATTACCCAGCCAAATACAAGACTTGCAGCAAGTCCTAAAATGAAAAAAAGGATAATTGGTCCAGCAGCCCCATCAGCGGAAACTTCTTTAGCTTTATCATCTTGTATGCTCATGAAAACTCCGTCAAGATTGGTTGATGTTTGAATACACTGGTAAAGATATTAATAGAACAAATAATTTGTTATTTCTTTACCTTTAGATTTCATTTTTGTCAAGTAAAATTGATGGTATCGAAAAAATTTTTTCCATCACTATCCATAACTGTGCAAGCCAGGCAAAAGATTTACCCCGAAATAAGTGAAAAGAACAGCCATAAAACCTATAATAGAAACATATGCTACTCTTTTACCATTCCAACCCCGCATCAATCTGGCATGCAATAATGTTGCATAAATAAACCAGGTAATTAAAGACCATGTTTCTTTAGGATCCCATGACCAGTAGCTCCCCCAGGCAGAATTAGCCCAAACAGCTCCCGTTATTATTCCAATTGACAAAAATAAAAAACCGAATGTCACCATTTGATGTGTCAAATTGTCCAAAAACGCCGGTCCGGGGAACTGTGAAAGCAAATAGCCTTTTCCCTTTTTTTTTCTACGCGCCAAAAGATACATCAAGCTTATGCCAAAAGCTATCGCAAAAGCAGCATAACCAAGAAAACATGTCACGACATGAGCAATGAGCCAATTGCTTTTCAATGCAGGGATTAAAGGCTGTATTCGATCATTTATATTAGGAGAAAGGGAAGCATAAGCTATAGCAAGAAATACCAAGGGCATTACAAATGCCCCTATTATTCGATTTTTGTAAGTTCGCTCAATTACAAGATAAATGACCACTATGGTACAGGAAAAAAAGACCAGGGATTCATACATATTAGACAAGGGCGCATGTCCTATCCCAAGAGTATAAGACTCGACCCATCGCATAATAATGCCGGCAGCATTGCCCACAGCTCCCAATAAAGCCGTCCACGTTGCCAGCAAGCCGGGAAACGTTTTTTTGAAGATCCATGCAGCGATATATAATATTGCTGCAAACCCGTATACAAATGTTACAACAGATAACAAATTTGAACTATTCATGATTTATGTCCTTAAAATATTCAATAACATATTTATATTCTACGTAAGTTTGTATTTAATCAGAATTTACAAACTCATTTTTACTACTGAAGGCTACCAGCTTAAAGCGGGACACTTTTCGCCATTTTGGCTCTATGGCAATTCCGCAATCACGCAAAATCTGTGGAGAACAGTAAGTGCATAACTTACTTTTTGAGTTCGTAAATATTTTTTCAATTTTTTTTACGCTATAATTTTGCAAGATTCTGTGAAAAGTTTTTTACTATAGTCTGCATTCCTAATTTGTTCTTATTTGCGGTACCTGCCACCATGACTTTAGTTTTACTCCCAATTTTTATAACTTCAATACATAACCTCTGATGTGACATGAAAAAAGTAACAAAACACCCGATAATCATTACTGCGAATCCTGAATAAACAACCAGGACTCCTGGATCACATGTCACCTGAAGCCCGGTATAATATCTATTATCGTAATCAGCTACTGAAAAAATCAAATCTCCTTTTCTCATATTGTCAAAGCTGACAAAATTCAAAGGCAGCATTATATTTATGGAATTTCCGTCTTTTCGATTGAGAACCCCTATAAAAGTTTCATCAAGATTAATACCTTTATAATTAAATGAATTTCTGTAATCTTTGACAACAAAAGTCCCCACACCCTCAGAAAGTTCAACAGGCTGCCCTATCTTTGTCTTTTTCTTATATACCATACCAGTTTCCCGGCTCATGATATTCAGCGTAATTTCCTCTGGAGGAAGCATCCCATAATTTGCCTGAAATAAATTTATCCCTTTATAACGAAGAGGATCATTAACAATAATATCCTCCTTTAAAACAAATTTTCCATCTTCTATAATAGACAAGGTTGAACGAAATTCTTTTGGTGCTCCGGTTTCATAAAAACTCACGCTGAAATCATCACAGCGTATTTCAAAATCTAAATTATGTGTTTGTCCTGTTTTTCTTAATCTAATGCTGTTTACTGTTTCTCCTTCCGAAATATTGACAAAGCCCTCAAATCCAAAGATAGAGCCAATCAGCCCGCCGAGCAAAAGTAGAATAACGCTTAGATGTACAGTATAAACCCCCAAGCGAGTCCAGCGTCCTTTCTCAGCAAAAATACAGAATCCTTTATCTGTCTGCTCTGCCCTGTAATAACCGTATTTTTTAGAAGCAGCCTGTTTGTACTTATTTCTCAAGTCTTCAAGCGGACGATTAGATGTGAATTCTTCTTTATTAGACAGTTTTCTGAATTTTGAAACATTAAATCGCGGGATTTTGATAAATACCATCTTCCATGTTGTAGACAACCTATTTAAAGAACAAACAATAACATTAATAGTCAGCATAAGAAGTAAAACCTGAAACCACCAGGAATGGTACATATCAAAAATGTTTAAAGCTGAAAAAAAATTGTAAAAAAATTCTCCATAATTATGGAAGTAATCCGCAGGGCTTTGATTCTGGGGGATAAGTGTTCCAATTATAGAAGTTACAGCTAATGACAGCAAAAGAACAACGGTAAGTCTAATAGATGCAAAAAATTTCCATAGTCTGCTAAAAAAAATTGCGGATTCATTCTTTTTTTTCATTATTTATCCTTTTAACCAATACCATTCGGCACAAATATTGCTTGTCAATTTGCAAACGATTGATGTTTCTAAATTCAAGAAAAACCGGTTTTGAAAAGCACTTTATATGCCAATAAACTTATTTTCTAACCCTCTAATAAATTCAAATAGTTAGATGTCACAGCAAAAAGTCTGCCGAACGGCATTGCCTTTTAACCTAAGTTGACTGATCTTTGGGAAAAATATATGCTGAGGTCTTGATGTAGCAAAGGTTGCGAAAACAGAAGGCATGCCCGTGGATATAGCAAAAATTTTTGCTAACCGTTGATGAGAGATCGGTGCAGATTGAGTCAAAAATCGCTCAATTTAAGAAATTCAGCTACCAGAATAATGCGGATATCCTAAAAATTCAATCAGTTATCAACTCATCATATTTTTCGTAATTGTGGAATTGCCATAGAGCCAAAATGGCGAAAAGTGTCCCGCTTTAGGTTGGTAGCCTTAAATCCTTTCATAGGAATTAATTACTCGAATTTCGCAGCTTTAATCCCTACCGATGCCAAGTTGGTAAAGGTCTGAATAAAATTTTTAGCCTTTATTTATCAATGTCAACGGAGTTATTATTCTTTATAATTAACGATTTTTTTTTAATTAAACTATCATCAAGTTCTTCTTCAAAATCATCTTCAAGCAGCTCATCAATCTCATTTGATTCTTTTTCTATATCCTTAAAAGGCTCTATCTTACTTTTCTTCTTTGTTAACAAATCAATATCATCAAACAAAAGTTCAATGGATTGCTTTTTTTCTCTGAACATTAAAATAGCTGACTCAGCTATTTTATCAGCATATAAACCAGGAGGATATAGATTTTCGGTTCTCAATACAGAAATTAGTGCCTTCTTACCTTTTTCTATAGCTGATTTAATATCCTTAACATCATATTTTTCCTCAGAGAGCAATAATAATACTTTTTTATCATCTAATTCTGAAAATTCTCTAATTATCAACTCGTCTTGGTCATCATTATTCAAAATAAGATATTTTTGTTTCATGACTTATTTGCCTCAAATCCTTTAATGGTAAAAATTTCTATCTTAAATCTTAAGTTTTTTTTGAAAATCACAATAAAACAAAGAAGTCAATAATCTATAGTTAATTATCAATAAAAAATATTGACCTGAATTTTGCAAAATGTTAATTGTAATTTTTCTTGTGGAGGGATGGCCGAGTGGTTTAAGGCGGCGGTCTTGAAAACCGTTGAGTGTCAAAGCTCCGTGGGTTCAAATCCTACTCCCTCCGCCAATTTTATTATACAGAAATAGAGACCTTTGAAAAATGTTCAAGTTCAAGGAAGGCGAAAATTTTAAATAGAGGAATATATTGAGTATTTCAAGGATTAAAATTTAAGCATGACGCTGAATTGGGCAAAAAGGGACATTTTGTAACGGTCTCTTGGAGAGATGGCCGAGCTGGCTGAAGGCGCTCGCCTGCTAAGCGAGTGTGGGGTGAAATCTCCACCGAGGGTTCGAATCCCTCTCTCTCCGCCAATTTCATTATATTTAGACTTTCAGATAATTAATTTCACAAGGCCAGAAGAAGGAAGGCGTATTAGTTTATACGTCAACGACTGATAACACAGCGAAATTAATTATCTGAAAGTCTAAAGGAATAAAAAAAGGAGACAGCGATTGCTGTCTCCTTTTTTTTGTTTGTTAAGGATACTATTTGAAATTAATCCATTATTTCATTGTAGTTGCCTCAGCATGACTCTGCATCTTGATCTCAACCTTCTCGGTCAGGCCTTCATAGTATTTGCGCAGAATAACGAGAACCTCTTCGCGGCCAAAGTGATCAGGAATATCCGCACTCTCTGAAAGAGCCTTGCGTAGTTTTGTTCCGGAAAGAACCACACGATCTTCCTTACCATGCGGGCAGGTTCTGAGTGATGCCATACCGTCGCACTTGAAGCAATAAAATGTCCAGTCGATCTTTAATGGTTCGGTTAGAAGTCTTTTCGCAGGATCATCCGGTTTGGGAATCTCATCAAAGATATCCTGTGCATCAAACAGACCATAGAAGTCACCAACTCCAGCATGATCACGACCGATAATCATACGATTGACACCGTAGTTTTGACGGAAGGTAGCGTGAAGCAGGGCTTCTCTTGGGCCGGCATAGCGCATGTCAAGGGGATATCCGCCCTGAAGGATATGATCTTTAACAAAGTAACCGTCAATAAGCTTATTGATGCACTCAATGCGGACTTCAGCCGGAATATCGCCAGGTTTCAAAGATCCAACCAGGGAGTGAATGAACACACCGTCGCATACTTCGCAGGCAATCTTTGCCAGAAACTCATGTGAGCGATGCATCGGGTTCCTGAGCTGAAGTGCAGCTACCTTGCTCCAGCCTCTTTCGTCAAAATGAGCGCGTGATTGTGCCGGAGTCATATAGGTTCCGGGGAATCTTTGAGGAAAATCACCTTCACTCAATACCTTAACAGGACCGGCTAAATTAACATCTTTCTGATTCATGACCATGATAACGCCAGGATGATCCTCTGGAGCAATTTTCCAGAAATTATCGCCTTCAGATTCTTCGCCTTTGCCCTTGTAAACCTTTTCGCATTCCCATCTTTTATCAGCCTCGGTCATCTCATATTTTTCCGTGACCTTCATGGTAGCCATGGTCTCTCCATCAGCATTCTGAAGGGCAATTTCATCGCCTTCATTTATGCTGTCGGCATCTTCTTTAGAAGCAGACAAAGTTACAGGAACTGGCCAGAATGTTCCGTCAGTCAGTAAAAAATTCTCGCAAACACTCTTCCAGTCAGCCTTGGGCATAAAACCATTTAACGGGCTGAATCCGCCGATACCCATCATAATAAGATCGCCATTTTCACGACCTGAAATGGAAATGGTTTTCAAAGTTTTTGCCTTTTCCTTCTCTGCCGCAAGTTCACTTCCTTCAAGTAAGCTGCAAACTAAGCCTTTTCCTCCATGTGGCGGTACTAAATTCGACATAGATTTTCTCTCCTTCTCAGTATTATTATATTAATTTAGTAACAGAAACTTCATTCTTAGTACACTTTTAAACAGACATTTAAAGTGTGGGAAGAACATTGTCAAGACAAAAGTTATGAATGAATACTCAAAACCTTAAAAAAAACGAAACAAAAAAAAGGGGGTGGGGAGGGAAGCAAAATGCTTCCCCCTTTTTTTATTTCAACTTATATATATTTATCTGTTTGCATACTCTGCATACGCCATAGCAACTGTCCTGTAAACTATATGGGCCAGCTTTGAAAATGGCAGGAATGCGAACAGGTTGAATACAAATACAAGATGTATAAAATACATAAAATATGAAAGGTTGGCAGCACCTGCAAGCCTGGTCATTTCGGTAAGCATTCCAGTCAAACCAAGACCCAGAACAAGTCCTAAAAGATACCAGTCTTTATAGCTGGTTGACTGCGTGGTTTTGGCAATCCGGTTTTTTATCATCAGGGCACTTCCAATAACCAGGGCTATACCACTAACATTGGCAAGCCATTTAACCGGGTTTAATTGTGAATAAGGACCATGTATCTGGAAAACATACAATACAACAAAGAAAATGTTAGTTACAACAAAAAGTCCTACAAATGCATAAAATACCATAAGATGTGCTGTGGCACGGTCTTTGTTTTCACCGCAATCTGTAAACTTGCTGTGTTTTAATATTGTGGGCAAAATGCGAACAAGCGCCTGAAGAAAACCACCAAGCTCTAATTTGGTTTTATCAGTCTTTCCTTCTCGAACCGCACTCTCATGCATGTCTTTTATAAATCTGTTAAGCCCCATAGCAAAGATAGCTATGACCCAGACAGTAAGCGGTACAAAAATCATATCAACCAGCCATGAGGAAAAGAAATGCGAATGTACGATCTCTTCACCGCCAGGGCTAAAATCCATCAAACCTGTAATAAAACCCAGAACCACAAAAATAACTACTGGGATAAGCAAAAGAACAGGCAGTTTTCCTGGATCATTAACTGCTTTAGCCAGCCACTTCGGAACTGCATATTCGGAAATAGCATAGGAACGAACAGCTCCCAACACATCACCTGGATTTGCACCGCGGGGACATTGTGTTGAACAGTCTCCACACTGATGACAAAGCCATATGTCCAGGTTGCTTACAAGTTTATCCTTCAGGCCCCATTGTGCAGCTATCATCTCTTTTCTTGGAAAAGGTTTATTATCCGGAGAAATTGGACAAACTACCGAACAGGTTGCGCACTGGAAGCATTTTTTTACATCACCGCCCCCAAGCCTGACAATTTCTTTAACAAAATTTACATCAGGCTCAACCAGGTACTTATCAGCCATATTAATACCTCCTATTGACTAATGATTATTGAAGACAGGCTATGAAAAACAACCTGTCTTCAATTGAATTGCCAAATTATTTAGAATCCTTTGAACGGGTTCGGACCAAGCTCCACAATCATTTTCACAAAGTTATCAATCATCTCCGGCAGCTTGTCATATTCATCAATTGCAATATCAAACTGAGCCACCCTCTCTTTTTCAAGTGCCAGGGCTTCCAGAGCATCACCTATTTTTTCCATTCTGATGGACGCAAGTTCGCTTCCTTTGACAAAGTGGCACTGGTAATCATCTCCATGCTTGCAGCCAAGCAGGAAAGCGCCGTCCATGCCCTGGGCGAGTGCATCTTTAATCCAGATTACATTCACGGACCCAAGACATCGAACCGGAATAAAACGAACCTGTGATGAATACGACAGTCTGTTCATGCCGGCTATATCTAGGGCTGGGTATGCATCATTTTCACAGACCAGACCGAGAATCCTGAAGGGCGGTTCCTCGTAATCATCTTCAGAAGGAACCCCAATTGCTTTTACCATCGAACCAATGCT
>JAJSZP010000049.1 GCA_030262775.1 Deltaproteobacteria bacterium
GCACTTTTGGGAAATCCATCGGTCCTTCTTCTGGATGAGGCCGATGTTCATCTCGACCTTGAAGCAGGCACGGCATTGGGAAGGATACTTGACGAATATACCGGCACAATCCTGTGGGTTACTCATAATCGCGATCATCTGACTGACGCTGATTTTATCTGGCACATTGAGGCCGGACGTTTGGTTGACGTGTCCACTCCTTAGGGTTCGGGGCTGTTAACAATAGGAAGAAGGAATATGCATACTGATTATATGTTGCCGCAAGTCGGAACTGTTCTGACTCGCAGGCTTAACAACGACCCGAAACAGCAGTACTATCTTTTCGTGCCTCGTGGATGGAAGAGCGGTTCGTCTGTTTTTGTTACTGTTCACGGTGTGAAACGTATGGCAAAAGAACATGCAGACGAATTTGCATGTTTTGCCGAACGCTACGGCGTTGTCCTTGTCGCACCGTTGTTTTCCAAAGACCGTTTTTGTGATTACCAGCGTCTGGGCCGCGAGGGCAGAGGCGAGAGGGCAGATCACGCATTAAACAGAATTCTTGCCGAGGTCCGCCTTCTCACGGGCGCTGATATCAACAGGCTCTACATGTTCGGCTATTCCGGAGGCGGGCAGTTTGTGCATAGATATGCTCTTGCCTATCCTGAACGAATAGCTCGTATCGTAATAGCAGCCGCAGGCTGGTATACTTTCCCTGATCAGAACATAAACTATCCCAGGGGGATAAAAAAAGCAAAGGGTTTGCCGGATATCCATTTTGATCCGGGCGAATTTCTATCTGTTTCGACATGTGTTGTAGTAGGAGAAAGAGATATCCACAGGGATCAAGAGCTGAATAAATCAGGCCGGATAGACCGTCAGCAGGGCACCAACCGGTTTGAGAGAGGCAAGGCCTGGGTCAAAGCCATGGCAAATTCGGCGAGGTTTTATCACCTGAACACACCCTGTTTTTTTGAGAAGATACCGGCGTGCAATCACTCTTTTCTGAAATGCATGCATAAAGGTAAGATGGGAGGACGAGTTTTCCGTTTTCTTTTCGACTCCCGTTCCCCCAACTCAAGACCGCAATAGCGTGGGGGAGAAGGTGAAAAAAATCATTTTTTTTATGTTATGCTTGAGCTTGCTTGCAAGCAGCATATCAGAAGCCAAGATAAGATTATACAAGAAAAGCGATTTAAAAATCACGGCAGATGGCGAAGCGTATATCAAGAATACTGCAAAGAACTTTGATGATGCCAAGAGTCTTGATGACTCCACAAGCTGCGACTATTGGTACAATTACATTAAGTTGGGACTAACCACCAAAGGGGTTGACTGGACGGCAAGATTTCAACTGAAACTGGAAGATATGCGTAACGATGACCATGCCGTTGCCGGAGATAGCAAAGATGCTGTGATGGGGGTGGAAGAGGCATCTCTTGACTACGGATTTCCCGACTTGCCTTTTTTCTGCAAGGCAGGTCGGTGGGAACAGTCCTTTGGAACAGAGCTGTTCTACGGGGATGAAAACAACGCAGGATCAGCAATTCCCGCTCAAATTTGGTATGACTTAGCTATGACATCATTTTGGTAAAAAAGTGTACGAAAGCTCAATCTTGAAACCCATTGTTCATGCTGATTTCAGGCATAAGCGGGAATTGCTGAGTATCTATTAGCGCTAAATGTCAATCCAAACGTTTTTGTTAATCCAGGAACAGGATAATTGATCCAAAACAAATTGTTTTGTTTAAAAACTATAGCTTGAAAACTATCGAATAAATGTAATTTGGGGTGTTGAAAGTGAGATAGAACGTTTATGGCGATCAGTAAAGTACGAAAAGATATTTCTCGAAGAGTTTAAAACAGTAACGGAATTGATTACTGGGCTGAAAGAATATTGTGAGTTTTACAACTTTGAACGACCACATCAGTCGTTTTCAGGAAAAACACCTGCTGAGGTGTATTGGGGGAAAGGAAGTTGCCCAAATGGCAGCATGAATAATTCGGTTAAAAAACAAAAAGAAGCGCACCTTAAGTGTAGGAAAAAATTGTCCTTAACTTGGGGTCCACTACACTATCATTCTTTATCCAATTCAAAAGCTGAGTGAAGGACACGAACCGCCAGCTCCGCGTACTTTTCTTCGATTACACATGATATTCTGATTTCTGAAGTGCTTATCAATCTGATATTAATATTTTCGTTGGCGAGAGTAAAAAACATTTTTGCGGCTACTCCAGAGTGACTCTTCATGCCAACACCGGTAACAGATATCTTTGCGATATTTTTTGCTGTTAAGACCTCTTCTGCTCTAATTTCTTCTGCTACTTTTTTCGATATTTCTATTGCTCTATTGTAATCAGTTTTTGCAACCGTGAAAGTTAGGTCGGTCAGGCCTCCTGCTCTGGTATTTTGAATTATCATGTCAACAAGAATGCCTGCCTCTGCAATGGGAGAAAAAATTTTTGCTGCGATCCCAGGCTGATCGGGAACTTTTTTCAGGGTTATACGCGCTTCATTTTTAATACAGGTTATGCCGGATACTTCAAGATGTTCCATATCAGAATCTTCATTAACAACCATAGTTCCCTCCTCTTCACTGAAAGATGATCTAACATGCACTGGGACATTATATTTTTTTGCAAATTCAACTGAACGAATCTGCAGAACCTTAGCGCCAAGGCTCGACATTTCCAGCATTTCGTCATAGGATATTTTGTCAAGTTTTTTTGCCTTCTTGCAAATATTTGGATCAGCAGTATATATCCCGTCAACATCAGTATAAATTTCACATAGATCAGCCTTAATTGCGGTGGCTATTGCTACGGCAGATGTGTCCGAGCCTCCGCGGCCAAGAGTCGTGATGTTTCCATCAGGATCGCAGCCCTGGAATCCGGCAACAACCACTATGTTATTTTTTTCAATAAGTTCTTTTATACGGTCGGCTCCTATATCAACAATACGCGCACTTCCAAAATTGCGGTTAGTTAAAACTCCTGCCTGATATCCCAGCAATGATTCTGCAGAGTAGTTCATTGATTTTAATGTTATGGATAGAAGGGCTGCAGTTGTCTGTTCTCCTGTGGCAAGCAGAACATCAAGCTCACGCTTTTCGGGAGAGTCGGTAATCCGGCCGGCCATATCAAGAAGACCGTCTGTGACGCCGGCCATGGCCGAAAGGACTACAACTACATTATTCCCCTTGTCAAAGGTTTTTGCAACTCGTTTTGCTACATAACGGATCCGCTTAAGATCAGCTACAGAAGTGCCGCCGTATTTTTGAACAATTAATCCCATATTTTTCCCTAAAGCAATTGTAACATTTTAGCTTTTTTGAAACAAAAGCCGGATATATTTTCAAAAACCTAAAGTGTTACGAATTTTTTTATTTGTTTTATCGGATTTTCCTTTCTAAGTCCATACGCAGATATACTGATTTTCCGTGATTCATTATTCAACATTTCTATATGAATTGCCAAATATTCCAGAAGAAGATTTTTTGGAAGTTTATCTGCCCATTCGATAGCTACAACTCCGTCACTGCGGAGTATTTCGTAAAGGCCGATATCATCAAAATCAGCATAATTTTTTATACGATAAAGATCAACATGAAATAAATGATATCGACCGGGATATTCGTTTATCAAAGTGTAGGTTGGGCTTGTTATGTAATAATCCTCCGGGACATCAAGACCTTTAGCTAATCCTTGAACAAATGTAGTTTTTCCGCTTCCAAGGTCGCCGGTTAAGGCCAAGACGGTTCCTGGATCAAGGTGTTTTCCTGTTTTTTCCCCAAGAGCCCGGGTTTCATCAAGAGAATTAGTTATTATTTGGATCTGTTCGCTGATCATAAATTAAATGTTGTATCTGCCCTGGTATGGCGTTCATAACTTCTGTTGCCAGAAAACCAAAGGGAGCCATATTTTTTTGCAGCGAATCAGCGGCAGCTCCGTGTAAATAGACGCCCGCATGTATGGCTGATTCAGGAGAATAACCCTGTGCAATAAAGCCTGCAATAATTCCGGTTAGCACATCCCCCATGCCGCCGGAAGCCATTCCCGGATTGCCGGTGGGGTTGATTAAGACTTTTCCATCAGGATGGGCAATTACAGTTCTTGCTCCTTTAAGAACGACATGAACTTTAAATTTTTTTGCAAAATTCCTGGCGCAATTTATCCGATCATTCTGAATAAAGCTTACAGGCCTGCCTGTTAATCTTGACATTTCTCCAGGATGCGGGGTCAATATAATCGGGTGCTTCAAGTTTTTTAGTATATTGATATTATCAATAAGGTTATTTAAACCATCCGCATCAATTACAACTGGCAGACTGCATTCCTGAATAATCCGAATAATAAGGTTTTTAGTGCCAAAAGCAGTCCCAAGTCCAGGCCCAACTGCAAGGCTTTTTTTGCCGGCAATCAAATCCATAATTTTGTCGAAAGCCGATTCATCAAGTATACCGCCTTCGGCTTCCGGAAGAGGGCTCGTCATTACCTCAAGAACCTGGCTTTCTAAAACAGGGTTTAAACTTTTTGGTATTCCGAGAGATACAAGTCCTGCGCCTGAACGCATTGCAGACATTGCAGTCATGGCTGCTGCGCCGGTTTTGCCGGTCGAGCCTGCAATAATCAAGAGATGGCCTGTATTGCCTTTATGGGCTTCAGGTGATCTTTTTTGCAGCGCAGCCCTGACCAGCTCAGATGTAAGAAGGAATTGTCCGGGCCCCACATTTTCAACAATATAGTCAGGTATGCCGATATCGACTATTTCGAGATTTCCGGTATAAGTTGCTCCTGGAAAGATGAAATGACCTGTTTTGGCAAATGCAAAGGTCGCTGTTGTATGTGCCTGAATACAGGCGCCGCAAGGCCGGCCTGTGTCTGCATTAAGCCCTGATGGTATATCTACTGCAAAAACAGGTTTCTCTAAGCTGTTAATAAACTCAATAATTTTTTGGAAATATCCTTTGACATCCGATTTTAGTCCGGTCCCTAATATGGCATCAATCCATATATCCTGATGAAGCATAGAAATTTTGTGATTAGAAAAAGATTTTTGATCCGGCATTTCTATTACGGGAATGTCGAGCGGGGCTAAAAGCTTTAAGTTTTCAGCAGCATCACCTTTAACCACAGTTTTTTGGGCAAGGAGATATACGGTCACGCTTACGCCTTTTTGAAAAAGGTATCGGGCCATTACAAAACCGTCTCCGCCGTTATTCCCGCGTCCGGCTACAATGCCGACCTTTTTGTTAATAAGACCTTTAACTTGTTTTAATAGTATTTGTGTCGCACCCAGGCCGGCATTTTCCATAAGGACTCTTCCGGGAAGACCATATGATTCAATGGTCTGTCTGTCTATTTCCTGCATTTCACCAGCAGTTACAAGATACATGTTGCGCTCCATCGGTTAAAGTTTAGGTATTTAGACTGAATAATTCAAAGCTCTTTTATAAGCGCCGACATTTCTTTGACAGCTCTTTCCATTCCAACAAGCACAGCTCTTGAGACTATGCTGTGGCCTATGCTGAATTCATCAATTTCATACAACCCCTTGAAAGCCTTTATGGTATTGTAACATATCCCATGACCGGCATTTATCTTTAGTTTCAGTTTGTGGGATAGTTTAACAGCATCAACAATTTTGTCAAAAGCTTGACCCCTTTTTTTTGGTGTTGTTGCATCACAAAAAGTTCCTGTATGAATTTCAACAGTTGAGGCATTTATCTTATGTGCGAGTTTGATTTGTTCGGGTTCAGGATCTATGAAAATACTTACAGGAATACCATTGTCCTGGAGTGAGCCAACGGTTTCAGCAATCGAGTTTTTGTGGACAAAAAGATCCAGTCCACCTTCGGTTGTAATCTCTTCCTTATGTTCAGGTACGAGGGTTACAAGATCAGGCTTTATATCAAGAGCTATACCAACCATTTCAGAAGTTGAGGCCATTTCCAGGATAAGTTTGGTCTGAACAACTTTTCGCAAAATCCTGACATCCCGATCCTGTATGTGGCGTCTGTCTTTCCTCAAATGAACAACAATTCCATCAGCTCCGGCCAGTTCAGCCAGCACAGCCGCTGCCACAGGTTCCGGGTAGCTGACTTTTCTGGCCTCTCTTAAAGTAGCAACGTGATCAACATTTACAGCTAGTCCTGCCATTATTGAATCTCCCTATATTCGGTTGTCGGTTTACAGTTAACAGTTTGATGTTTTGATCAACCGTGAACTATTATGTTTTTTCTATAGACTTTCAGATAATTAATTTCATAAGCTCTTCACTCTTCTTTTCCATCTTAAGGGCTTCTTGCTCCGTTGTTTCATGATCATAGCCGAACAGGTGAAGAATCCCGTGAATCAAAAGCAGTATAAAACGTTCTTCCATACGTATTCCCGCATTCACTCCTTCTTGATAAGCGGTTTCAACAGATATAACCACATCGCCCAACAATTGAGGCGAGATGTTTGCAAATTTGCCCTCCCGCATGGGGAAGGCTATGACATTAGTAGGGCCATATCGATTGAAATATTGTTTGTTTAGAGCCTCTATCATGGGATCATTAACGATCAGAATGGAAAGTTCTCCGTCAGGACAGTCCAAGGCGTTTAAGATGGCCTGGGCCTTCTTCTGTATCATTTCTGAAGAAATTTTGTGTTTTTTTTGCCTGTTGTCTATCAGGACTTTCATCTTTAACCTTTCCATTGATAGAAGAAAATTTTTCAGGATAATCTGTTCGGTGGTGATGTATTCCGCTTAATATTCTATTAAAAGTTTTCGCTATCTTATGCAAATCTTTTAATGTTAATTCGCAGTTATCAATCTGTCCATCAGAAAAAATTTTGTTTATAAGGTTTTGTACAAGTCCCTGAATTCTTGATGGCGTGGGATTATCAAGAGTTCTTGAGGCAGCTTCAACAACATCTGCAAGCATGACAAGCCCTGCTTCCTTGGTCTGAGGTTTTGGACCTGGGTATCTGAAATTGTCTGTCTCTACAGCATCCTCGCCCTTTTGTTTTTTTGCTTTTTCGTAAAAGTAGGTGATCAGGCTTGTACCATGGTGTTGCCTTATAGTGTCGATGATGGCTTGGCCAAGTTTATTTTGTTTCGCTATCTCAACACCTTCTTTTACATGAGCAACTAATATATGTTTTGACATGGAAGGAGCAAGTTTGTTGTGTTTGTTTTTGCAGTTTTGCTGGTTTTCAATAAAATACAGTGGCTTCTTTATCTTGCCGATATCGTGATAATAGCCGCAAGCTTTGGCAAGCAATGGATTTGCACCAACTTCGGTTGCTGCAGCTTCAACCATGTTGCCTACAATAACAGAATGGTGATAGGTGCCGGGAGCCTCTATCATTAGCCGGCGAAGAATCGGTCTTTCGAGATTTGCAAGCTCAAGAAGCGTAATATCTGTTGTATAACCAAATGCTATTTCTACAAGAGGGGCAATGCCTGTTGTAACGATTCCGGCTACGATACCACCCATAAAAGCAAAAACCCAGACCTCTAATATTTTGAAGCCTAAAAAGCCTGAAATATAGACAGCAATTGCAGTTGAAAGCACCACATTTAGTAATCCTATCTTTAACCCGGCCTTAATAAATACTCTGCGTTCCCTGCAATTCTGTAACCAGTAAGCTGCCATTGCACTGTTAAGCAGGAAATAGATAAAAATTTCAAATCTGTTTTGAAAAATTACTGCTGTACATGCAGCGGTCAGCAAGGCAAAGGGTATTGCTATATCAAGACCAAGAAACAAACATATGATCATGGCGCCAGAGGCAATAGGAATACCAAAAATAATTGATGAAGGAGAAATTCCAAAAGTCGATTTTTGGGTCAGTGCTTCAGATAATGGCGCAGATACTCTGGCAAGCAATAAAATGATTATAAGCATACAGGCCATAACCATGAGGTTTTTATTATGATTACGTGCAAACCGGCCATTATGATTAATGTGAAGAATATAAGTTAAGACAAGCAGGCACAGCATTATCATAGCTGCACCAATACTTATTACCAGGATACGTTCTTTTTTTGTTTGCACCTGCATATTTTTGAGCTTTAAAAGCTGAACTTTGGTTATTATTTCGCCTTCGCGAAGAAGCATTTCTCCTGTTTTTATTTTGTAAAGAACCGGCTTAATTTCTGCAGCGGCTCTTTTTTTTCGTTCTTCTGTTTCATTTGAGTTTAGAGTTATATTTGGCTGGATGATCTTTTGGACAAAATCTACAATAAGGTTGACCAAATTGTAGTTCATGTCTTTGAGCAGTGGCTGACCAATAACTCTTACCATTGTTCTTGCCTGGTCATGACCATATAATGGCTTAAGATCATAAACGACTTTTTCAGTCTTTGTTTCAACATCCCTTAATATGATCCCTTTATCTGATTCTTTAAGAAGAATATCTTTGTTAATGACAACTCCATTATTTATTATTTTTGTTAGAATTCTGGAAATAAGATCGGCGATATGGCTTGAAAACTTTTCTTCTATAAGAATTTTATATGCATCGTCACTTACCGTGATGCCAATTTTTTCCTCAAAGCTCTCTTTGAGCTGCCAGAGTTTTTCATTTAACATTTTTTTTTCTTCATTTGGTAAGGTCTGGTCTTTTTTGTATGCTTCGAAAACATTGTGGAGTTCAGCAACGGCTTTTTGTACATCCCGGCTAAGTTTTACAGCAAGAAACGTATTGTTGTCGTAAACAGTTAAAACTTTTTCAGCGGTTTTTTTACGGTTTTCCTCAGCAGCTTCTTTATCTTCAATAAAAAAGTCCTTTTGTGCTTTAATATTTCTTTCAGCAACATCTCCTAACTCATAGGAATATTTCGTTATTATAAGAGTTGGATAGAGGATAACAATAAATATGATAGTAAAACCTATTAGAATAAACCATCTAATAGATTTGCTTGAGGCAAAAAAATTTCTAATTGCTTTATTCTTTTTTTCTATATTCATATAGGATTTATTGTGTTTAAGAATAAAATAATACAGAAAGGAAATGAGACCTTTAAAAATTTAAGGTCTCGAAGTTATAGGCTTTGCGCATAAAACATACGTGCAGTAAATAAATTATATCAGATTATAAGGGTATTGAAAAGTACTCATTGTTTTTATCTGTTTACACTAATATTTTAATAGGTTAGGTTGATTACTATGCTTAAGTACAATTTTTAGTAGTAATCAATGATAATAGTCTGAATATATTACAAAATAACAGATTACAAGGTAGTACTTTTCAATATCCTTATTATATGAGCCTCTTGCAGAAACACATAAAACCACATTGTCGGAGCCATATATTGTACAGTGGCGTGAGGTGTAGCGCATTACGTGGTAGTGCTATGCCGATCGGCGTTGTTTCTGCAAGAGGCTCTATATAGCATATATAAAGAATATATTCTCAACTATCAATATTTTTTTTACTTGCGTCCAGCTCTTCATACGCGTTGATAATTTTCTGAACTAATTTATGCCTAACCACATCTGTTTTTGAGAAAAAAACGAACTTTATTCCATCTATTCCCTGTAAAATATTTTTTGTCTCTATGAGTCCGGAAGATTTATTAACCGGAAGATCTGTCTGGGTGATATCGCCGGTTATTACGGTCTTGGAGTTAAATCCTATTCGGGTCAGGAACATCTTCATTTGTTCAGACGTTGTATTTTGCGCCTCATCTAAAATAATAAACGCGTCATTTAATGTTCTTCCACGCATAAAAGCAAGAGGCGCTACTTCTATAATTCCTTGATGCATGAGATTGGAGACCTTTTCAAAGCGCATCATATCGTGAAGCGCATCATAAAGAGGCCTTAGATACGGATCAATCTTTTCCGCCAGGTCACCTGGCAAAAAACCCAGAGTCTCACCAGCTTCAACTGCCGGCCTTGTGAGAATTATTCGGTTTATCTGTTTTTTTGAAAGAGCTGAAACAGCCATAGCCATGGCCAAATATGTTTTACCTGTTCCCGCAGGCCCTATTCCAAAAACCATATCATAATTGCGGATAGCATCAATGTATTTTTTTTGCGCATGATTTTTGGGCGTAATAAAGCGTTTTTTTGATGTAATGAACACTTTATCCAGGAAGATATCTTTAAGCTTGATGTTACCATCAGAACAAAAAGCCTTTACCGCATAATCAATATCGCTGGGATAGACAGGAAGCTTTTCCTTTAAAAGGCCGTAAAGCTGGTTGAGTATATTTTTGGCCAGGCTTGTTGCAATGCTGTCGCCCTGAATAATAACAGTGCTGCCTCTCGCGTGGATTGTAATGCCTATAGCTTCAGCTATTATTTGAAGATTATCGTTATGTTCGCCGAAAAGCTGTTTTGTCAGCTCTATATCTGAGAAAGTCAATTTTACCTGCTTATTGATTGAGTTTTCAACCATAATTATAACATATCATAACTTTTTTAGATAATGCAAACCGCATCTTGTGGCTAACGTCTTCAAGTAAAAACACCTTGACTCATAAAATTCGCTTTGTTAATTTAACCTGAGTTGAGCGATTTTTTTTGCGAAGAAATGTATAGAAATTTTTTACATTTAAAAACGAGTTAAAATAAATAGTTGTTTTTTTTGTTGCTGTCAATTGAAAGCTTACTTTAAAGGGACGCGATGAATCCGTTTGATGTTCTGATTGTAATTATTTTTGGATTTTGCCTGATAAGGGGTTTTTTTAGAGGGTTTATCAAGGAAATGTCTTCGATAATTGGTGTGTTAGGAGGATTTTATGCAGCTTATACCTATTACCTGGAAGTTGCAAGACCACTATCAGGATGGATTTCAGACAAATCGTACCTTCATATAATTAGCTTTTTGATTGTTTTTTGTGGAGTTTTCCTTATTGTCAGTATTTTTGGCGTAGTAATCAAGTATATTCTAAATATTGCTTTTTTGGGCTGGATTGATCGTATATGCGGAGCTGGATTTGGAATAATTAAGGCAACATTGATTACTTCTATTTTGCTGATAGCTCTTACCTCCTTCCTTCCAAAGGGGGCACCGATAGTCAAAGACTCTGTGCTTTCTCCCCATGTTTCAGTTATTGCTGAAAAGATGGCTAAAGTAATTCCTGAAGACATGAAACATCACTTTGTATCTAAAATTGATGAATTAAAAAAGGCCTGGAAGAAAAGCTAACTATCTCCCCTGATTATAATTCATTCCAAGTTTCGTACCCATCTATTTATTAAAAGTTTTAAGGGATAAGTTTTGGGAATAAATGCTTTAAATAAACTTATTGATGAGTTAAGAGGAGAGAATGGATGTCCATGGGATAAAAAGCAGACACCCCGTTCCATATCGGTTTATCTTGTAGAAGAGATATATGAGCTTTTAGAAGCAATTGAATCAGGAAATACCGATGATATATGCGAAGAACTGGGTGATGTTTTGTTTCATATTCTATTTATAGCCAAGCTGTTCCAAGAGATGGGCTCTTTTAATATAGAAGACGCTGCTTCTGTAAATAAAGAAAAAATGATACGTCGTCATCCTCATGTTTTTGGTAATAATAAGGTCAGCGGCTCTGATGACTTAAGAAAACAGTGGCACCGGATTAAGATGAATGAAAAAACACATAGTGGAAATAAATCAATATTGGATTCTATCCCTTCAGGCCTTCCCGCTTTGAGACGTGCCTACAGAATTTCAGAACGCGCAGCAAGGGTGGGATTTGACTGGAATAATATTGCAGATGTTATGCAGAAAGTTGAGGAGGAATGGTCTGAATTAAAGACCGAATTAAATGAATCAAATGAAAATCAGGAAAGTTTGGCAATAGAAATTGGAGATGTTATGTTTACCCTTGTAAATCTATCCAGATTTACGCGTATTCATCCTGAAAATGCTCTGACGGATTCCATTAAAAAATTTGAAAATCGTTTTAAATATATAGAGAAAATTATATTAAAAAGCGGGAGAAAAATAGAATCTGTTTCTCAGGGTGAAATGAATAAATTGTGGGAAGAAGCCAAAAGAAAAGGTAAATAGTGGCCTAACGAAAACTAGAAAATTTTTTCAAGTTCAAGGAAGGCGCAGAAATTGGGAAAATTAGCAGTTTTCGTTCAGCCACTAAATAAAAATATAATCGGAACGAGTGTCCATTAATATGATTGCTATTATAGACTATGATGCAGGCAACCTTGCAAGTGTGGAACGGGCTGTTTCATATTTAGGTTTTAAGTGCATTGTTACAAATGACATAAAAACAATAAACAGTTCAGAGCGGATAATATTTCCAGGAGTCGGCGCCGCCGGAGCTGCTATGAATAGTTTAAAACGTCTTGGACTGGATTCAATTATAAAACAGACAGTTATTGACGGCAAACCAATACTTGGCATATGCCTCGGCACTCAGATAATCATGAAATATAGCGAAGAAAATGAAACGCCTTGTCTTAAGATAATAGATGGATCTGTTAAGGCATTTCCTCCGGATATTAAATCCAAAGATGGCGGACGGTTAAAGATTCCTCATATGGGGTGGAACGGCCTGGAAAACATTAAAAAACATCCGGTTCTTTCGGATTTGCATGAGGATGATGAATTCTACTTTGTTCATGGATACTATCCGAATCCGAACGATTCAGAACATATTTTGGGTACAACAGATTATGGAATTTCTTTTGCATCGGTTATTGGATTCAATAACATAATTGCCACCCAGTTTCATCCTGAAAAAAGCGGTAGGCCCGGGCTGTCTTTACTGAAGAATTTCTGCATGTGGAATTATAGTTAGCTTTTTTACGGGTAATGCTGCGGGGAATAAAAATATGTTAAGTAAGCGCATAATCCCATGCCTTGACGTTCGTGAAGGAAGGACAACAAAAGGCATACGTTTTGAGAATAATGTAGATATTGGAAATCCTGTTGAAATGGCTTCTTTCTACTATGAAGCCGGCGCGGACGAGCTTGTTTTTTACGATATTACTGCATCTCACGAAAAAAGAAATATCATGATTGATGTGGTAAGACGTGTAGCTGAGACAATATTTATACCTTTCTCAGTAGGCGGAGGGATACGTGACGTGGATGACATGAGAAATGTGCTTTTGGCCGGAGCTGAAAAGGTAAGCGTTAATTCAGCAGCAGTTAAAAACCATAAAATTATATCTCAAGGAGCCGAAATTTTTGGAAGCCAGTGCATAGTCCTTGGGATGGATGTAAAACATGTTGGGGAAAGTGTAAAAATTCCTTCCGGTTATGAAATAGTAATCAATGGTGGAAGAAAGTATATGGGTATTGATGCGCTAAAATGGGCAGTTGAAGCACAAAAACTTGGGGCAGGAGAAATTTGTTTAAATTCTATAGATGCAGATGGAACTCAGGATGGTTATGAGCTGAAACTGACCTCTCTTATTTCAGAGAATGTTAGTATCCCTGTAATCGCATCAGGGGGTGCCGGAAAACCCGAGCATCTTTGCGAAGTTCTGACTAAAGGAAAAGCCGATGCCGCGCTTATTGCGTCAATGGTTCATTATGGCACATACACTGTTTCAGAAATTAAGACATACCTGGATTCATGTGGTGTAAAAATTCGAAAAAGCTGGTGATGTACAGAGACTTTTTACGAGTTCTTTTTGTATTAGGATCACATTTTTTTATTTGCTGCTTTTTTAACCAGTTGTTCGAGCTGTTTGATCAAAATGCTGCCATCTGATATTAAAAGTCCGCCGGATTTTTTCATTTTTATCATCAATTGTATTGAAAACGAATTCATTTTTTTCTTCTTCGGTATATTCATAACCGGGTTTTTTCAATTTAGAACTAATTTCATTCTCATCTTTTTTTTGAATACCTGAACGAGTGACTCTATCAAGAATTTCATCAGCAACTTTTTTGATGATTGCCTGACGTCTTCCTTCAGATGCTTTATTGATTCCTTTTATGGTTGGTTTTTGTTCCTGAGTTTTATTTTGTGTGAGCTGTTCGCTGAATACTTTGAGAACGTTATGTATTTTATAAGAAGGTAGATGCATAGTTATCCTCTAAGTTATAATCCATGGCTCCATCCAGCATGCCCGATTAAACGACAAGCATAGGCTGAATAATATATTCTGATAAAGCTCATATGGCTTTCAAAGGCAATTTCCGGTAGATCGTTATAATTAAAATAAGCCGCATCAGATGCATCGTCGCCTGGTTTAAGGATACCTTTATAATTTTCTATAAGATAACCGACCATAAGAACGCTATGATATTTTGGACTGATATTTGTTGTAACGCCCAGAAGCATCCCGATTTTAGCTGAAAGGTTGGTTTCTTCTTTTAGCTCTCTTAAAGCACCCTGTTCAGGTGTCTCTTCAAGCTCAATAAACCCACCGGGCAGGCACCAGAAACCAATTTTTGGCTCTATGCTTCTTTTAACGAGCAATATTTTTTCCTTATTATCAACCACGACAAGGCAGGTAGCAGGTACCGGGTTTTCATAAATGGTTTGATTGCAGTTCTCGCAGAAAAGGCGAATAGTTCCCTGTAATTGCTTTTCAGTAAGTTTTGCTCCGCAAAAATAACAAAAAGATTTTTTCTGCATCTTAATCGTCAAAGTTTCCCTTCGATACTTTATCGGTTATAATAAATTTTGCTTTTTTAACAATCTTTTCCGGAGTCCATTCAACTGGATCTTCAAGCTTTTTTGTTTTTGGGCCCGGATCGTAGGTTCCAGAGTCAAGTATGGAGTTTAGAACGATAGGAGCTGTATCCTGTGCATTTAAAACATTTACAAGCATCTTATATATAAATTCTTCGACTCGTTTGGACATCCTTTCTTTTATCTCTTTTGGCTGTCCGAGCAGCCTGTTTTCAAACGGCAGGTTAAGCTTCTTGTAATTCCCTCCTTTAATTCCCTTTGATTCCGCATAGGCAAGCATCTCAGACCACATATTTTCAGTAACGCCTTCGCCTTTTACCTTGATAAACTTGCCATAATTATCAAGTCCGGCATTTCCGTAATCATTAACCTCCAGACCCCATGAAATCATTTGAAGAGCCGTAGCCACATTCGCTTTAGTAGTTCTGGTTTTAGCTGCTATCTCTCTCAACCTCTCAGAGCTATTTCCGGATGTTCCATGCTGTGCGCCAGACATGTTATATTTTGCTAAAGCTTCGTGAATTTCAGCAGTCAGGTTTACTTGAATTCCCTGATCGCTTGCCTCTATACCATGAGTTGTTCCATTGTTTAATGCTATCCAGTCAGGAAAAATATTATTGGCATTCAACCCCTGTATGAGAAACAAAGCTTCCTCCACTGTTGAAAGGCCTTCTTTGCCCTTAATTTCACCAACCTCTGTTTCAAGGCCGGCCCATTCAGGGATAAATGGATTCAGCTCAATGTTCGCAATAAGATTTTTGTCATCAGGCAGGTGTGAAGCATCTATTGCAATAGATGTAATTCCTGCTTCAAATAACGTAGGAATTTCTGTTTTTGCATCTTCAATATCTTCATCTTTTTTTATGCCATAGTGATCTGCGTGTAAAGCTACCGGTATCGTGATATTCAGCTCATTGCACATGGCATCAACCAG
>JAJSZP010000050.1 GCA_030262775.1 Deltaproteobacteria bacterium
TACATCATGGAGTAAGAATAAAGGATTCGGCAATAATTGCTGCCGCTACTCTTTCAACCCGATATATTTCAGATCGTTTTCTTCCTGACAAGGCCATTGACCTTATAGATGAATGCGCCTCCAAGCTTAGAATAGAAATAGACAGCATGCCTGCGGAAATTGACGAAATCCAGCGCAAAATAACCCAGGCTGAAATAGAAAGAGAAGCTCTTAAAAAAGAAGTTGACGACGCGTCAAAAAAGCGGCTTGTAAAACTGGAAGAAAAACTTGCTGCCATGAAAGATGAAATTCAGGAGATGAAAGCTCACTGGCAGAATGAAAAAGACATGATCCAGACTATCAGAAAGATAAAAGAAGAGCTTGAGCAGATTGGTATCGAAGAACAGCACGCAGAAAGAGAAGGAAATCTGGCAAAAGTCGCTGAAATAAGATACGGCAAGGCAACAGAACTTAAAAAGCGTTTTGACGAGGCAAAAAGAAAACTCTCGGAACTTCAAAAAGACAAAAAAATGCTTAAAGAAGAAGTGGATGCTGAAGACATTGCCAGGGTAGTATCCAGATGGACAGGAATCCCTGTAAGCAAGATGCTCGAAGGAGAAAGGGAAAAACTTGTCCATATGGAGGACCGCATCAGCGAAAGAGTTATCGGACAAGATGAGGCAATATCGGCTATATCAAATGCGGTCCGACGAGCTCGTTCCGGTCTGCAGGATCCGGATCGCCCTATAGGATCATTCATTTTCATGGGACCGACTGGGGTTGGCAAAACCGAGCTGGCAAAAGCTCTGTCAGAATTCATTTTTGACAGCGAACAGGCAATGGTAAGAATTGATATGTCGGAATATATGGAGAAGCATTCTGTAGCAAGGCTTATAGGAGCGCCTCCCGGCTATGTCGGGTATGAAGAAGGCGGGCACCTCACAGAGGCGGTTCGAAGACGTCCTTATTCAGTGGTGCTGTTTGATGAAATAGAAAAAGCCCACCCCGAGGTTTTTAATGTGCTGCTTCAAATTCTTGATGACGGACGGATGACGGACGGTCACGGGAGAACTGTAGATTTTAAAAACACTATAATTATAATGACTTCAAATGTGGGCAGCAATTGGATACAGGAACTTGGAGCGTACGACCGCAAAGAAATGGAAAACAGGGTGACAGAAGCTCTGAGAGCCAGCTTCAAACCTGAATTCTTGAACAGAATAGATGAAAATATTATTTTCCATAACCTTACGCCTGACCAGCTTGGTAAAATTGTGATGATTCAGATTGGAAAGCTTCTTAAAAGACTTGAGCAAAAAAATGTTAAACTTGAGCTTTCAGATAGCGCAGTCAGATTGTTGGCTGAAAAGGGATATGACCCGATTTACGGAGCACGACCCTTAAAACGCGCAATTCAAAAATATATTGAAAATCCTCTGGCTGTAGAAATTCTCAAGGGAAAATTTACTGAAAATACAATTATAAACGCTGATGCAAAGGGTGACGATATTGTTTTCCAAAATATACCTGAATAAGGAAATTTTATCATTATATTCATCAGCTTTAAAATTATAATCCTTCTTTTTGCCGTTAATGCAGCCCCTCCTGTTGTTGCGTTTTTACTGGAAGATAGATGGAATTGGCCGATTGACTGGAACCGGACATTTTTAGACGGAAAACCGTTGCTGGGCAGCCACAAAACTATCCGCGGAACTATTGGAAGCATAGCAGCGGGAACTTTACTCAGTGGTTTTTTGGGGATGCCCCTCATTGTAGGGTTCTGTATCGGATTCTTCTCAATGCTGGGAGATTCACTGAGCAGTTTTTTAAAAAGAAGATTTGCACTGGCGAGCGGCAGTGCTGTACCACTCCTTGATCAACTATTTGAGGGTCTTTTTCCTCTGTTGTTTGTTAAGTATTATTTTTCACTGGATTGGGCTCTGGTTATTATTTTGCTTATCCTTTTTGTTCCGATTACACATTTTGGGGCGCTCTTTTTCAAGAAAGAAATCCTCCCGTCACCCCATGAAAAGGATCTGCGCCTTGTAAAATCCAGCACCCGTTTCAAGGCATGGCGTGCATGTCACATTGCTCTTCCACCTTTGCAGCGTTATCTTAATCTTGAAAATATTATTTATTATAAATGGATAACTGCCGGTTTTTTTAAACTTATCAACAAGTATGATATAGGTGTCCGTAACGCATTGGATGTGCGGTTTCGCCAAATAGATTTGCAATTCCCGAATCTACCTGTCGAGTTTGATTCCTACCGCATACTTTTTCTGAGCGATCTTCATCTTGATGGCTTGTCAGGAATTACTGAACGCGTCATTGATATTGTTTCAGGTATAGAATGTGACTGTTGCATTATAGGAGGGGATATTCGCGCCGAAATGTATGGATCTTCATTTCCGGCCACTCGGCGGCTGCGGCAGATAGTCAAAAACATCAAGGCAAAAGACGGGGTCTTTGGAGTGCTTGGAAATCACGACTGCATTGAGATTATTCCTGATCTTGAGGATGCCGGCATATGGATGCTTGTAAATGATGCCTATCCTTTGAAGCGTAACAGCGAGACTATCTGGCTGGTGGGTGTGGATGATCCGCACTATTATAGAGCACACGATCTGAAATCAGCTTTTAATGAGGTGCCCAAAGACGCATTCAACATCTTTATCGCCCACTCGCCTGAAGCTTACAGGGATGCTGCTCAGCACATGGCCCACCTTTATCTGTGCGGACATACCCATGGAGGTCAGATTCGCCTCCCTTTTTACGATGGCCCTATTATTACGCACAGCCGTGCTCCCAGAAGGATGGCCAGCGGACTGTGGAAATACAAGGAGATGTACGGTTACACCAGCTCCGGCGTTGGAACATCCGGAGTGCCAGTTCGTTTTAACTGCCCTGGAGAGGTTGTCCTTTTTACCTTAAAGAAAAGTGACTTTCTTCATCCTATCCCATCGTATTCACTAAATCTTGCTATCAATTCCTTGAAATTTTCAGACCGATATTTATTTCGTAGCACGAGTTAATACCCCGTCGCTTGCGACGTACATAAAAAAGTATGGGAGCATCCTCAGTTTCTGACCAAAACGAATTTTATATGTATTTATTTTAGGAGGGTAAAAATTTGATTGACAGAGAAGAACTTAAAGTTGATGAAATTCTGGATGGGATTGTACCGCTTGACAGGGAATGGATGAAAAAGGCAAGGGAACGTACGGCTCAACTGGTTATGCCGCCAAGAGCCCTGGGAAGGCTTCATGATATTTCTGAGCGGTTATGCGGAATATATAATAATCTTAAGCCGTCTATAAATCAAAAAGCTGTTTTGGTTATGGCCGGAGATCACGGGGTGGTTAATGAAAGGGTGAGCGCTTTCCCGCAGGATGTTACCGGAGCTATGATTATGACTTTCCTGAAAGGCGGGGCAGGAATAAATGCAATCTGCCGGTATGTTGGTGCAGAGGTCTGGGTGGTGGATATGGGTATTATTCCCGAGTTAGAGTCAGGTTCGATAGATGGGGGAAATCGTCTTTTGGTGTATAAAATTGCAAAAGGGACAGCAAATTTTACAAAAGGCCCTGCCATGACACGCCAGGAAGCTGAAAAGTCAATTTTAACGGGATTTAATCTTGCTGCTGAGTTTTTTAATAAAGGCATAGATATTCTGGGGACTGGCGATATGGGTATAGGTAATACTACTCCATCTGCTGCTATTGGGGCTGTGATTACGGGTAAGAGTTTGGAGAATATGGTCGGCAGGGGAACAGGGATAGATGACGAAGGACTCAAAAGGAAACAAAATATTATCAATTCTGGAATTAAGGTAAATCAGCCGGACAGAAAAGACGGACTTGATGTCCTGTCGAAGATAGGGGGCTTTGAAATAGGCGGAATTGCTGGCTGTATGCTTGCCGGCGCGTATCATAGTCGTCCTGTTATGGTTGATGGCTTTATTTCAACGGCGGGAGCATTGATTGCCCACGCCCTTTGTCCACATGTTACTGATTATCTTTTTGCGGGACACTGCTCAGAAGAACCCGGCCATCAAGCTATGCTGAAATATTTGAAGCTTGAGCCTATTCTTGATTTAGGTATGCGGCTTGGAGAAGGAACCGGCGGAGCTCTATCAATGGGGATAATTGAGGGGGCCCTACAGGTCTTTAATGATGTTCTAACATTTGAGGAGGCAGGAGTTTCAGAAAAGAAGACATAAACAAAAATTTACAAGCTCATTATACTTGATGAACTCGTAAAAAGTCCCAACATTTTATTTTAACCACAATATAGAGTTGTATTATCCAATAGCCAGTCAATATGTTGTATTAGAAAATTAATTTCCCGACTTTTTACGAGACCAGCTTACTTAAATGTTGCGCTAAATAATTTTGATTCGCCTTAAAGCCTTATAGTATAAGGATTCTAAGAAATAAATCATTATAAGAACATAGAAATAATGAGTTTGAATAAATACTTACCAAGTAACTATTTACAATTATTTCACTATATTAAGCATAAATATCTTAAATAAACTATATTTTCCAAAAATTCTAAAAGATGGTGTGAAAATAATCCTTCACCAAAAAGATTTTCCATACCAGAACGGATCCTTTCCATGCCTCACAAGAATATCCAGCAAATTATCAAAAAACGTAACTTCTCAATAAGTCCTGGCAATTAGAGAAAAACAATAAAACCAACAAATTACTGATACCCACTGTTTTTACAGAGAGACATTTGAGGCCGAATGTTCTGTATATAACCTATTTAAATCGTTTGCTGCCCTGACTTATTGAGAAGTCGTTTGGCCTATTGTTAACCATTTGATATTATTTAATATTATTTTTTACGAATAGTTTAAAAAATGACGCCGATTAATGCAAATATGTTGGTAATAATTTTATTAGGCGTGCTGGTTGGAGTCGGCCCATGCGGGAAACAATGAATCAGGAATTAAACGTTGTTGTTATGCCAACTGGTTACCTTCAGTTGGAATGGACAGATGCGCAAAATGACATAAACAAAAGCAGCAGGGTGTTACAAAAAGAGATATACAGACGTTTCTTAGCTGACACCGATTCATGGCTCTTGTTCCTGGGTTTTTGTGATCATCGGGTACAGCTTTCCCCCTCTATTGAATACTGGCGAAATTTTACAAGGGCTTTTGCCAAAAGATTGAGTCAGACACCCGATCTGGAAATTCTGCGCCATAAAGCAAAAGTTTTGATAGAACAAGAGAATATAAGGATGCATTTAGAGCGGGTACCGATGATGATCGGTTCTGAATACTTAAGCACAAAATTGCTTGAGGATGTATGGAAAAGATTAAACCGCACATTTACCCTTGCTATCAAATCCTATGACGGAAGCGTTGAAGATTTTATCAGGGCATACAGCCCCAATGTGCATCTTGTAGGAAGGGTTTTTTTTCATCTTGTGGAAAACAAAAACGATGATTATCCATTTGCTTTTATGGCAACCTATTCCACCGGGCTAAACAAGCAGGGACGTTCCAAACACCTTCCGCTTAAATACGCATTGCAGGAATATGAAAATAATGAACTCCTGGAACTTCTTACAACAGTGCATCTATCCGCAAAAAAGAGTCCGCTGATTACAGATCTTCTTGAGACAGGAGAGCTTTTTCATCCTCTTGTATGGACAGCAAAAGATGCATTTTCTTTTCTAAAAGAAATTCCTGTTTATGAAGAATCAGGCATTTTGTGCAGAATTCCAAACTGGTGGAAAGGGAACAGGTCAAGCCTGAGGCTGAATCTTAGCGTTGGCGATTCCAGGCCATCTTTTGTGGGTATGGAGGCAGTCCTGAATTTCAATGCACAGTTGTTTTTAGGGGACACGCAGATTTCAGAAAAGGAGGCAAGACAATTATTGGATAAATCAGAAGGTCTCGCCTTCATAAAAAACAGGTGGGTAGCGGTGGATCAGGAAAAACTGAAACAGACGCTGGATGCCTATGAAAAAGCAAAAACGATGATGCATGATGATGGGTTGAGTCTGAGGGATGCCCTCAGGATGCAGCTTATGCCTGAAAAGTTTCTGAGCATTGACACGCAGGAAATAGATCACGATATTTCAAACGGAAAATGGTTGGAATCAATCACCAAAAAACTGCGCGATCCTTCTATAATCACTTCGATAATGCCCGGCAAAGGGTTTAAGGCAAAGCTGAGAAAATATCAAAAAATGGGATTAAACTGGCTCTATTTCCTGCATTCACTGCAGTTCGGGGCCTGCCTGGCAGATGATATGGGCCTTGGCAAAACCATTCAGGTGCTTGCGTTTTTAAATAAAATAAAAAATGAGGTTAAGGCATCAGGAAAACCTGATAAGACCAGTCTTTTAATAGTTCCAGCCTCTCTTATTTCCAACTGGGACAATGAGATTAAGCGATTCTCCCCTGAAATTAAATTTCATATTGCGCATTCAGGAGCGGGCCTGAAGAAAGACAACGCTCCAAAGGACAAAAAATCATTAAATACATTCGATCTTGTTATAACAACATATGCCTTGATTCAAAGGTATGAATGGCTGCAATCGCATCACTGGAACTACATTATCCTGGATGAGGCGCAGGCCATTAAAAATCCGGGGACAAAACAGGCCAGGGTGATAAAAAATCTCACCTCCTGCAACAGGATCGTAATGACAGGGACTCCTATTGAGAATCGTTTGACAGACCTTTGGTCATTATTCGATTTTTTAAATCCGGGACTGCTCGGCAATGCCAAAGAGTTCAAACAATTTTCAAAAGGTCTGAAAGATGACTCCTCCGGCTATGCAAGATTGCGCAAACTCATCAGCCCCTATATTTTAAGACGTTTAAAGTCAGACAAATCAGTTATTTCCGATCTGCCTGAAAAGGTTGAAATGAAAACATATGCCTCTTTAAGTAAAAAACAGGTTTTGTTATATAAAAATATAGTTGAAGAAATAAAGAAAACAATCGCAGAGGCAGAGGGTATCCAAAGAAAGGGGCTGATTCTTTCTTCGCTCATGAAGTTCAAGCAGATCTGCAATCACCCGGATCAATATCTCGGGACAGGAAAATTTGAAGAAAAAGAAAGTGGCAAGTTTCTAAGACTTCATGAAATCTGCGAAACAATATATGACAAAAGAGAAAAAGTCCTGATTTTTACCCAGTTCAAGGAAATGACAGAGCCGCTTTGCGATTTTTTGGAAAACATTTTTGAGCGAAAAGGATTAATTTTGCACGGAAGTGTGGCTGTAAGCAAAAGAAAGAAAATTATTGAACAATTCCAGAGTCAAAGCTATGTTCCATTTATGGTGTTGTCCTTAAAGGCTGGCGGTGTGGGGTTAAACCTGACAGAAGCAAACCATGTGATTCATTTTGACCGCTGGTGGAATCCTGCCGTGGAAAACCAGGCAACCGACCGTGTATTCAGAATCGGTCAGAAGAAGAATGTTATTGTTCACAAGTTTTTGACCAAAGGCACTGTGGAAGAAAGGATTGACATGATGCTGGAAGAAAAATCAAGGTTATCACAGGACGTTATTGCCTGCACCGGTGATGCATGGATAACCGAAATGAAAAATGATGATTTAGTGGATCTTTTTAGATTAACATTGTAAGAGTCTGTTTAGAAAGCGGGAACACTTTGTAAACAAGCAACAAAAGAACAGGAGATAGTTATGGGCTATTGGGGAGGATATTATCCGCCTTATGTATCTGTTGCAGAGAAAAAAGCAAAAGCAGCCAAAAAGCTGAAGCAGCTTAAAAAGAAAAATCCCGGCATTAAACCGGTTAGCATTGAAGGAAGCGCTATTGCCTCGTCGTGGTGGGGCAAATCATGGAACCAAAACCTTGAACGGTATGCAGACTACAGCAATCGAATCGGCCGGGGGCGGAGTTATGTTCGTCATGGAGCGGTGCTGGATCTTCAGATAGATTCAGGAAAGGTCGAAGCCCTGGTTCAGGGCACAAGAGCAAAGCCGTATTTTGTGACTGTTAAGATAAAGGCGATTAACGAAAAGATCTGGCAGGAGATCAAGACCGCATGTGGAGGCAAATTGGATTCTTTGCAAGAGCTTTTGGAGGGGAAATTTCCTGAAGCATTCAGTAATATTTTTATGGAACAGGGCACGGGCCTGTTTCCGTCGCCAAAAGAGATAGAATTTTCTTGCAGTTGTCCTGACTCGGCTTATATGTGTAAACATGTGGCTGCTACTCTGTATGGCATAGGTACAAGGCTTGATGAAGACCCGAGTCTGTTTTTCAAGCTCAGAAAAGTCAGGATGAAGGATCTGGTAACCGAGGCCGTGGAAGACAAGACTCGCAAGCTGCTTGAAAAGGCCAAAAAGAAAACAGAAAGGATCATTGTAGAATCAGATCTGGCTGATATGTTTGGCATTGATATGGAAGAACCGGTTGTTCCCATTAAAAAAAGCTCTAAAGTTACAAAAAAATCAGTGAAGAAAAAAAAGTCGCCTGTCCGTGTACCTGAGAAAACTAAAGCCAAATCCGCAACTGGCAAATCCGGGAAGAAAACCGCTGCAAAGCAGGCCGTACCCAAAAAAAAGCTAAATCTGTATTTGATACGGTTGTAAAAATTGTCAGGAGCAGCAAAAAAGGCGTAACTGTCACGCTTATTAGAGAAAAAACAGGATTTGATGATAATCAAATACGAAATTGTATTTACAGAGCTAAGAAACATGGCAAAATCAAGCGCCTGAAAAGAGGGGTTTATGTGTCTTTTTAGGGTGTTACTGATGGGTATTGACGTGCAAGTCCATCCACTTTCTGAAATTCGAGAAACAGTTAGTTTCAAATAAAGTTTTGAGAATAGATATAGATGCAACTTGAGTTTTAAATATGGTACGCCCGGCTGGATTTGAACCAGCGGCTTCCAGCTCCGGAGGCTGGCGCTCTGTCCCCTGAGCTACGGGCGCATGTTATTTGAAATAATTCATAAGAAAGTAGAAGTCAAGCAAGATAGGACTTAAACCGGAATCTTCCAGATCAACACCGACATATTTTTAACTACCTGATATTATTTAATGTTATTTTTTAATCAATTAAATTAATAAGTTATTTTTTGCAAAATCACGATCGTGAAGATTCAGGTTAAACTCTTTTGCTTGAAGAGTTAATTTTTTCAAAGTATTCTATTGCTTCGCCAACTAGATACAAAGACCCTGCAATGCAAATTGCATCATTTTTTGGTGTTATTTTAATGGCGTGCTTTATGGCGTGGCTGACGTCTGGGATAATTTTTATGTCTGAAATTATTTCTTTTGCCGGGGGGTAAAGTTTTTCAGGCGGCAGTGCCCGATTTATCCTTGGCTGGGTTAATATGGCTCTATTGCAGACAGAGCAAAGTGTTTTAAGCATGGAAGAATAAGGCTTGTCATCCAGGATTCCTGCAACAAGTGTTATGTTTCTGCTGGAAAGATTTCTGGATAGATATTTTACAAGTCTTCTTATGGCAATTATATTGTGCGCTCCGTCAAGAATTATAAGGGGATTTTCAGAAACTATATCCAGCCTTCCAGGCCAGCGATTTTTTTCAAGCCCCTTTTTTATGCTGTTAAAAGGAAGTTCCGCCCTGCTTTTATTCAGCAGTTCGCATGCCGCAAGCACGAGTCCTGCATTGTCGATCTGATGATTTCCCCGCAATCCTGTGCGCAGGTTGCGCCATGTGTTTTCTATTCCAAAATAGGTAAAGGTTTTGGTTTTGGTTCTTCTTACTTTAAATTCATCTCCGAGACGAAAAAAAGGCGCTGACTTTTGTTTGGCAATATCTTTTAAAATTGAAACAGCGCTTTTTTGTTTAGCGCCTGTTAAAACAGGTATGTTGTTTTTTATTATCCCGCCTTTTTCACCTGCTATCTGTTTGATAGTGTTTCCAAGATACATTTTGTGTTCAAGTGATATGTTGGAAACTATGGTAAGGACGGGTTTTACGATGTTGGTTGCATCAAGCCTTCCTCCCATTCCTGTTTCTATTACAGCCCAGTCCACTTTTTGTTTTCCAAATTCATGAAGCGCCATTGCAGTGGAGTATTCAAAGAAAGTCGGCTCGCGTTTTCCTGTGGATATGTTTTTTAATGCTTCATATGCTTCAACAATATTTTTATCTGAAACAGACTGGTTGTTTATTCGTATTCTTTCATTAAAACGAACAAGATGAGGTGAAGTATAAAGCCCTACCCTGTAGTTTGATTCCTTAAGAATTGAAGCGATGGAGGATGCAATTGATCCTTTTCCGTTTGTTCCTGCCACATGAATGCACGAAAAGCTGTCCTGGGGATTACCCAGGCCATGCATCATGCTTTTGATGGTTGAAAGGCCGAGTTTGATCCCAAACCTTTTCAGGCCGTACATGATCTGAATACATTTATTATAATGATCCTTTGAGTCCATTACTTCCAAATCTAAAAACAAAATTTCGGCCAACTGCCTTCTACCGCTCCACTGTAAGAACAGCCAGGGTTCATGGCTTGATTATGTTCAATTTCGACAAGTCGATTGCTTAATCGTTGATCATCCAACGGAGAACCGCCAAATTCGTTTTCCGCCCAGTTTCCACCATCAATGCCAAAATGGAGATCAAGAGCGCCAAAACCACTATTTTCAGGAAGGCCCATCTTGATTCGAAAATTTTTATCAAAAGGATAAACATAAATATCCGTTACTGTTTCCTCATGTTTTTTCAATAAATCCTGTCTGCCTCTGCCTTTGGCAAGACCAAATGACCGGTTTGTTCAAGTTTGCGTAAAGCCTTTAAACATCCACTGCATTGTTTATTCCCGCACGGTAGTTCTATTCTTGTGAAATTAATTATCTGAAAATCTATATAATTTTTGGAACCACAAAATTTCCATCCTCTTTTTCAGGAGCATTCGCAAGAGCTTTATTTCTGTCAAGATGCTCTTTTACTTTGTCTTCACGAAAAGCATTGGTCAGAAAAATCGCATGTGAAGTTGGAGTCACACCTTTGGTCTCAATGCGATTAAGCATATCAACGTATTCCAGTATATTATCTATTTGTCCGGCAAACTTGCCGATGGACTCTTCATCCAGATCAAGCCGGGCAAGATTCGCAACATGAACAACTTCCTTTTTAGTAATTTTCATTAATCTCTCCTATAGATTTTCAGAGAAATAACTCAAGTTTCGCACCCCTGAATGAAGGTTAGCGGCTTATATTTTACTCATTTTACTTCACTTTCAGTGTTGAAAACGGCACCCTTTTATAGTATATAACTGATTGTATTCGTTATTAAAATCCATAAAAAGTCATTTAATATGACTACCACAAATTGCGAAAAGTTTAAAGGAGAAATTGAAAATTATCTGGTAAATGGTCAAAATAATATTGATTCAAAAATCAACAATGTCTTTTGCTCTTTAAAATTAAGATAGCGCTTAAGAAGGAGTGGTGAATTCGCTATTTTGGCTCTATGGCAATTCCACAATCAGGCAAAATCTGGGGAGTTGCTAACTGATTGAATTTTCAGGCTGTCCCGCCTTACGCTGGTAGTCTTTCTCACAAGCTTTGGGCTCACTTAAAAATAAGTTCGCGTTTTCGCGCTTAAGATTTGAGTTGGGCTTGAACTCAGATACTAAGCAAGCCCTAAAATAAAAGGCAGTCTATTTAAAATGAACAAATTAAACAAACCGCCTTTAAATTCGGCTTTAACCTTAGAGTCTGTTTGAAAACCAGGGAATTGGCTGCAAAAGTACAGGCATACCAGTAGATATGTCAAAACTTTCCGCAAGTCCTTGCTACGCAAAAGGCTGGGGCAGATCAAGTAAACAATAGTTCAAATCAGGTTGCACTATATAGCAGTTTTTAGTTTCTTGCCGGGCCGGAACTTAACAACATTGCATGCTTTAATTTTAATCGGTTCGCCTGTTTTAGGATTACGGCCTTTACGAGCTTTCCTGCGGACTTTTGAAAAAGTTCCAAATCCCACAAGAGTAACCTTACCGTCTTTTTTCTTTAGCGCCTTTGTTACACCATCCATGAAAGAGTTTAGTGCACCTGATGCTGCAACCTTGGAAATGCCCGCATCGTTTGCCATTTTTTCTACTAATTCTGCTTTTGTCATAGTCATTCCCTCTCTTTGTTATTAATTAATAACGATACAGCGTCCTCTTTTATCAGCTCCATATAGCATGCTTTTTTTAATGTCAACACAAATCAGCATCATATAAGGCTTTTTTAATAATATTTAATGTTAACATGTTATATGATTATATCTGCGACTAACCTTTTTTAAAAAGTCTATATTATAGGAGTGGACAAATAAAAAAAATTGCGACCTGTGCAGTTAGGATTTACCGTGTGTTGTCAATGAGGATTAAAACATTCGGAAGGACTCAGGAATTATCTATCCGCACAGCTCGAAATATTGCAGAAAATAATTTAGAAAAGAGCATCAACAAACTCTTTTGAATTAAAGTCTTGCAAGTCATCTATGTTTTCGCCAATACCAATATACTTTAGTTGAATTTTGAGAGAGTTGCAAATACTTACAACAATACCTCCTTTTGCAGTTCCATCAAGCTTTGTAAGAACTATCCCCGTTACTCCAAGTGCATCATCAAACAGTTTCGCCTGTGACAAAGCATTTTGACCTGTTGTTGCATCAAGAACTAAAAGGATTTCATGTGGTGCACCTGCCAGCTTTTTCGATATGATTCGTTTAATCTTTTTAAGTTCCTCCATAAGATTTACCCTGGTATGAAGCCTGCCTGCAGTATCTACCAGAACGATGTCCATATCTCTTGCAATAGCGGCTTCAATGCTGTCATAAGCTACAGAAGCAGGGTCAGCATTGTCCTTGTGCTTTACTATTTGAGCATTTGCTCTGTCAGCCCATATCACAAGCTGCTCAACAGCCGCAGCCCTGAAAGTATCGGCAGCAGCTATCAATACTTTCTTTCCTTCTGAATTGAATTTTGCTGCAAGTTTCCCGATTGTTGTTGTTTTGCCGACACCATTTACACCTATTACCATTATTACTCTTGGCTTCGCAGAAGCAGCTTCAGGAATTTGCTTTGGTGTTTGCAGATTAAGAAGTGAAAGCATTTCCTCTTTCAAGGCATTTTTAAGTTGCTTGGCGTCAGATATTTTAGAAGATTTTTTTGAAATTTTTTGAATAAGATCCATTGAAAGCTGCACGCCAATATCCGAGGTTATCAAAAGCTCTTCTAATTCTTCTAACAAATCAGCATCAATTCCTTTTTTTCCTGTAAAAAGCTCATCTATGTCTGTTGAAAGAATTTCGCGGGTTTTGGAAAGACCTTTTTTTAAACGTTCAAAAAAAGATGTCTTTTCAGATAAGCCTGAATTATCATGTTCTTCTTTTTTTTCATCGGAATTCTTTTTATTTTTGATCCAGTTCAATGACATAACTCCCCTCAGTACGAATTTTATATTTCCGGCTGTTTTAAACCTTAGTTTAAACCTAAATTTACTGAAACTATCTTTGAAATCCCTTTTCTTTCCATGGTAATACCAAACAATGTATCAGCAAATTCCATACTTTTTTTATTGTGAGTTATCATAACAATTTGAGATTTTTCTCCTATAATTTTAAGCAAATTATTAAAGCGGAAAACATTGGCTTCATCAAGAGGAGCGTCTATTTCATCCATGATACAGAAAGATGCCGGTTTAATTAGAAATATTGAGAAGATAAAGGCAATTGCGGAAAGAGCTTTTTCTCCTCCTGAAAGAAGGCTCATTCTGGTCAGTTTTTTCCCGGGTGGATGAATTATGAATCCTACGCCTGTTTCAAGAGGTTTGGCTGGTTCAGTTAAAACAAGTTGTGCCGTGCCTCCATCAAAAAGATGCTGAAAAACCTCATTCAGCTTTTCATTAACCAGATCAAAGGTTTTTATAAATTTTTCCTGCGTGATTTGATTAATCTTTTTTATAACTTTATGGAGATCATCAAGAGCTTTAACAAGATCATCACGTTGCTCAGATAAAAAATCAAAGCGTTCTTTCAGCTGTTCATATTCCTTTATAGCGCCGAGATTTACATCGCTTATATTAGCGATTTTAACCTTAAGTCCGGAAAATTCAACTTCCATTTCATCTATTGACATATCTTGCTTTTCAGCCTTATCTCTTAATTTTGATCTCAGGTCGGAAAGCGAAAGGCAATAGGCTGATTCCAGGTAATTCGCAATATTTTCCCGTTTAATATGCCCTTGGGATCGTTCTATCTCAAGCAGACGAATTTTCTGCAAGGTCTTTTCACGTTCATCTTGTATTTTTGCAATAATATTATCATTTTCTTTAAGGCCGCCGTTAATAGCATGATAATCAGCCTCATTTCTTTCAAGTTCCTGTTCAAGGCGCGTCATATCATTATACATGACTGGAAGAATTTTTTCATATTCCTGGATTTTCTGTTTTGAATCAGTTCTTTTTTGATGCTTCTTGTTAATTTCCCCGGAAAGCTGTTTGAATTGTTTTATTCCTTCGTCTTTAAATTCTTCAAGTCGTTTTAATGTATTATAATTGTTTTCTATTCCGGCATTGAGAGCCGTCAGCTTGAGCTTAAGATCCATTATCCTTTGATTAAAATTTTCTATTTCATCAGACGCGGAACTGATTTTTCCTGAAGTTTCTGTGACTTTGTGCTGTTCGGTCTCAACTTCATTGGTTATTTCTGCAAGTTCTTTGTCATACCTGGACATCTCTTCATCAATATCAATCTCTTCTCCCATGAGATGTTCCTGCTCCAGGCTTATTATTTCAAGGTGTTTTTGGGCGTACTTTTCATCTTCGTTTGCTTTATAAAGCCTTTTTTCTGCTTCGCTTTTGTTTTGAATGGTTTTATTTTTATTTTCTATCAGTTTTTGCAGATCCCTTTCAATAAGGCGGACTTCGGATTCAAGTTCTTTTTTATCAAGACTGGTGGATTCCAGGTTTTTATTTATCCTTTCAATCCGGCCTTCAAGTTCTTTTAGTTCCTGTTTTTTTGCAAGAATTCCCGACAAATTATCTTTGCAACCGCCGATCAGGATGCCTTGAGAGGAAATAATATCGCCGTTTTTTGTAACAATTGTCTGGCAATTGTCATTGCCTTTATTTATCCTTATAGCTTCTGATATATCAGTGGTAACGATTACATTTTCTAAAAAAGATTCTGCAATTTTTTCAAACCCTGGTTTTACTGCAATATGTTCCAAAAGATATTTTTGTGTATTGGAATTTTCAGAAAGATTATATCCTGTGTTTTTAATGGATGAAACAGGAATGAATCCGCTGCGGCCTGCACTATTGGACTGGAGATAGTTTATAGCGTCAAG
>JAJSZP010000051.1 GCA_030262775.1 Deltaproteobacteria bacterium
TACATACTCATAGGCAAACCTCCTTAATCTTCTTGCCTCTTTGTATCCCATATTCCCTATATCGGACAATTCATTTGCTATCGCAACCGGACACTTCATTTGCTTACAACAGTATCGAAATGACGGGTTGACAATAAGGCAGGCATCCGGTATTTGAATCCTGATTGTCGATAATCGGATTAGAATTACCATTGGAAAGGCTACAACGCCACATAAGGAGGAATACCCATGATAAATGATCGTGTTATAATTAAAGTCAGCGATGAGGATCTTCACTTTCGTGAGGAGGAAAAGAAACAAATTGAGAAACTAAGGGCCGTTGCCGCAAAAGAGGCAGACGAAGCCTATAGCGAAGCCCACAAGAATCACTGCTTCAGATGCGGTACGCATAGCCTGGTGGAAGTGGATCATAAAAACGTAAAGATCGACATATGTATCAATGAAGGATGCGGTGCTGTTCACCTCGACCCCGGGGAGATGGAAAAGATACTTGAAGGCGAAAAGGGTGCTTTCAACAAAGTTAAAATCTCCATTTTTTCGGTCTTCAAATAGGATTTGTCCCAATAAACGGTGCACGACATTAAAAAAACTACCATAAATCTACCCAATCACCCAAAAAAGGAAATTAGCGGAATTGCTAATTTCCTTTTTTTGTTAGAATAAATAGTATGATATGTGGTCGGGACGACTGTGTATGAAGTGGTAATTCCAGCAAATATCTAGCTTTTTAAGTAGATTAAATTTACCTATTTATGGAAGTCCGGAAGTCTCTAAAGATTCAATAAGATAACAATAAAAGAGGGGGTTTTTACTTTTTAAAGAGAATATTAAATTTCACTCCAATTCCTGAATACGTGGCTCTGATAATTTCACCGCTTGCCATCATCTTTTTTCCTGATGTAGGAAAGTGGAAAATTAATGAAATCTCTTGTCCGACAGAAAACTTCCTGTCAGTATTAATAAAAACTCCGGAAGTGCACAAATCTTGAATAGACGCTTTAAAATGAGAATCCATTGTAGAACATTCAGCTATTACCGGATTTTTTCCGTTAAAAAGTATTCTTGAATCTTTTCTGGCTTCCGAATCCTCTATAATGGTATTGTGTGCTGCAAATGCTCCCATAACAAACACCCTTTGATTAGCATCAAGTTTTAAAACTAATCTAAACAAATTCATTTTGTCAAGTATTTTTATCAACAATTACAAATAGTAAGAGTATATTAATGCCATTATATAGAAAAATAATACCACTTGTAAGAAAAATATTATCAACAATTATTGACGAGCTCGTGAAAAGTTTATTTGAAAGAGATATTGAGTGGGTTTGGAAATAGAAATATTCAGGTTAGATTATAGAGGCAACCATACCCAAAAAAAAGCCGGATTGCAATTATCCGGCTAATGCTTAATAATATTTGGTCGGGACGACTGGATTTGAACCAGCGACCCCAGCGTCCCGAACGCTGTGCTCTACCAGGCTGAGCCACGTCCCGACTTAGGTAGTAGGTTGGATATTTATGCTGATGAGCAGAAAATGTCAAACATTATTAACTGAAAGGATTTTTTATAACAATTGTCTCTTCTCTTCCAGGACCTACTGATACGATATCTATCGGAGTTTCGATAAGTTCTTCAATTCTCTTTAAGTAATTTTTTGCATTTTCAGGAAAATCTTCAATTTTTCGAATGCCTGAAATATCCTCTGACCATCCAGGCAGGGTTTCAAAAATTGGTTTGCATCCGGCAAGGACTTTCAGGCCGGCAGGAAAATCTTTTACAACTTTGCCTTCAAATTCATATGCAGTACATATGTTAAGTGATTTAAGACCTCCGAGCACATCCAATTTGGTGATGGTAATGCCTGTAAGACCATTCAAACGTACTGCATTTTTCAGGATTACTGTGTCAAGCCATCCGCATCTGCGCTTTCTGCCGGTTGTCGCACCGAATTCCGCTCCTTTTTCCTGAATAAAGTCACCGGTTTTATCAAAAAGTTCGGTGGGGAAAGGCCCCCTGCCAACCCTGGTTGTGTAGGCTTTGACAATACCGATTACACCGGATATTTCTTTTGGACCGACACCGGCGCCGTTGCACGCATTTCCTGAAACAGTGTTTGAAGAGGTTACAAAAGGGTAGGTACCGTGATCAATATCAAGATGTGTTCCCTGGGCTCCTTCAAAAAGGACCTGTTTGCCTGCTTTGATAGCTTCGAATATTGATACGGAAACATTTGTTACATGAGGAGCAAGTCGCTGTGCATAATGAGAGTACTGTTCAATGATAACTTCAGGGTCTAATGTTTCAGCAGAAAGGTAATTTTTCAGATAAAAGTTCTTTTCTTCTAAAATGGTCGTTACTTTTTCCTTAAAAACTTTAGAGTCAATAAGTTCAACGAACCTTATCCCCCTGCGTGTTGCCTTATCTTCATATGCCGGCCCTATGCCGCGACCGGTGGTTCCTATTTTCTTGTCGCCTTTTTTTTTCTCACGTGCAAGATCAACGCTCTTATGATAGGGCATAATAACATGGGCTTTCTCACTGATCATCAGTTCATCCGGCCCCGGGTTTATTCCCATAGTCTTTAATTCATCGAGTTCTTCGATTAAAACCTCAGGATCTACCACCAGCCCGTTTCCTATTATGCATCTTTTTTTCTGCAAAATACCTGAAGGTACCAGATGACTGATAAATTGTTTTCCATCAACCACCACGGTATGCCCGGCATTATTTCCCCCCTGAAATCTAACGACAATGTCAGCATATTCTGCCAGAAGATCTACAATTTTGCCTTTTCCTTCGTCTCCCCATTGAGTTCCGACGATTACTATATTTGACAATTCTTACTCCTTATTTTAAATTTTTTACCACGGATGAACACGGACAAACACGGATTGAAGATCTATGTTTGAATGATTCTGTGGCGTTCATTAGATTCGCTTAGAGCGAAAAAAATCCTGCATCAAGGATTTGCACTCATCCTCGCAAATGCCGGATACAATTTCAAGTTGATGGTTTAGCCGGGTATCATCTGAAAAATTATAAAGAGAACCGGCAGCGCCCCATTTTGGATCAAATGTACCAAAAACAACAGTTGAAATCCGGGCGTGAATAATCGCTCCCATGCACATTATGCAAGGTTCAACCGTAACATACAGGGTTGTGTTTAACAACCTGTAATTTTGAACCTTTGAGGCGGCTTCGCGTATTGCAATTATTTCAGCATGTGCTGTGGGATCGCAAAGGCCAATTACCTGGTTGTGTGCAGACGAAAGGATTTTTCCTTTTTCTGTAACGACCACAGCACCTACAGGAACTTCATCTTTTTGTCCAGCTTTTTTAGCCTCTTTAAGCGCCGAATTCATAAATTTTATGTGAAATTGGCTCATGTGTTTTGTAATTGACATAAGAAGCATTATAGCTTATGAAGCAGAAAAAATTCAACCTATTTCCAAATGCGCCCGTAGCTCAGCCTGGATAGAGCGCCGGACTACGAATCCGTAGGCCGCAAGTTCGAATCTTGCCGGGCGCACCAAATATCATCAAATTCGAAGGGCTGCAAACAATATTTGCGGCCCTTTATTTTTTTAAAAAAACATATAACTTTTTGATTCCACTTATATTTCAATAAAAGCCTGTAAAAGGGAAAGGAATTACTACTTTGGATGAATTGATGAGGGTTATATAAAACCCCTATGTGATAGCCCAATCCTATAAATTTTCAACAGTTAGGGTATGTCTCTTAAAATGTATTCAGCCCATTCGGGCAGCGGGTTAATTGCATATTTCCTTCCACCCTGCTTCACTGTTGCAACTATCTGAAAAGGATTGTCTCGGGAGGAATTGTTCAAGAGTCTGGCTTCATTGACCAAGGGTAATGTTTTAGCTATATTTTTGATTGTGCGAGGAATTCGGCTGTGTATCTTGGCAACGGGTACATTGTGGCCTCCTTCTGTCACACGCTGATAAACCCGTGCCTCATTAAGTTCCAAAGTATCCAAATGGATATAGATAAGAATGATTTCATAGTTATTCGCCTTGGCTTTAGCAACAAAATCTATTTTTGACACATGAGAAAATACTGTTTCAAAACAAAATGTAATGCCTTGGTAAAGGAATTTCTCTCGTATTTTGTCAACTAAGCTTGCCGCTTTATAACTGACGCTTTCCGGGTTATTAGGGTTGATTATTTTGGCAATCATATCAGCATTGACAAGCCTGATACCTTTGGGAGCCAAAAGCTTTTCATAAAAGGTTGTTTTGCCAGCCCCATTACCGCCGGCTAATATCCATAACTGTTTTGAAACAGTCATTCTTGGACCTTAAATTCTCCATTGTGAAACTGGCCTGTCTGCCGCTTACCAGTGGCAGAATTCACCCTATCAATAAGACCTGGGATTTTCTGACTCGCCTCAAAATATACTGTAGATGATGTCACGTTTTTCGCAAGTTCTCCACTTTTTCGATTTTCTTCAAGTGAGATAAAGACGTCATCCGGGTTTACGGCTATCGATTCTATCGTTTCGACTTTAATTTTTTTAAAGCCCTGAATTACAGCATAAACATCAGCGAGGTCCACTGAGATTTCTACGGCTTTGCCTAATTCAGCCCAGAGCTCAATCTGTTTTGGAGCTGTTCTTTTCCTTATTGAACCTTCTCTTCTTGCGGCTTCCAGCAATGCTGAATCTAATCTTACGGGACTTGTTATAGAGCTATTCATAGCTTAACCTCCTAAACTTATGCATTGTGCTACATTTGCTGCATGATGCTACTTTTCTGTTAATAATAAATGTATAAAAGTGTTCTATCATACTGAAATAAAAACCTATTTAAATCTAACCAGGGCAGATAGAGTACAGCCTTTACTAAAAAGATTCATGTTGTTACATAATGTAGCGCATCGCAACACTTTTGTCAAGTAAAGTTTCACAAATTAAACCTTTCCTTATGTTTCTCAAACAAAACACCTTCATTATTGCATCATATGATTGTGCTGGGAATTAAATAGCAAGATTTAGGTTTACTTAATGGATCATACTTTAATTTGACTATTATTTCTTATCTTTGGATGAAATAATCTATTTATTGTTGAGAATTTGGTAACGATTTAAATGAAATAGCTGGCTATCCATAGTAACAGTCCTGCTATGATCCAGTTTAATCCGGATTTTAATCTGGATTCCATGTAACTTTTGTCCTGAATTGCTCTCTGATTTGATGATTGATTGCTTACAGACCTACTTAACTGATAAGAAACATCACCCCTCCCATAAAAATCACCAAAAACTCCAATAGAAAACAGCACTATTGGAACAGCCCCAACACAAAATAGAATATCCTTCAGAGTTGTTTGAGATTCTTTCATGAAATACCAAATTATTAAACCCACTATCAATAGTGCGAGACATGAGATAATTGCAGCACCTATATATTTGATTAACTTCTTAATCATAATAATCCATATTTTTGCTTTATAATCAAACTCACCTGCGCATGGGAGGAATTTCGAGTCACTGCGGCATCTTCGACACCAGTGCGCCATCCCTTCGCGTCTGGTGAAGTGACAGGTTAGAGAGGCTATTCACTGCTGTATCGTGATAGCCTCTCATCAAGTGTTCCAGTGTGCAGCTCAAAGAGATGATTGTCGTAATCATAAAAGTAAATTGAGCGAGATTCACCCTCGTCCCGTTTACGCCCCGCTTTAATTTCCACTCCAAGCTGTTTCACTTTCAATACATATTCATCAAATTTCGCCTCAGGCACTTTAAATGCAATATGGTTATAGGAACGTTCTGATAATGGTTCGCCTTCTATTGTTGCTATCCAAGTGCCTCCTATGATAAAAAACTTTTCATATGAGGTTGAAAAATTCTTTTCCGAACTATCATAGATTTCTTTGGCATTGAAAATTGCGCGAAAGAAATCGGCAGTTCGCTTTACATCTTTTACAATAAACGTAATATGGCTAATTGATTCTATCATACGACATTGAGAGCTCTAACATTAGATATTGATTCGATACGAAAGAGTTTCAGCTTTTAGAAAAAATGAATATAAGTAAGATCTGTGCAGCAATCCAATATTGAGTTATTGGTCTGTCATTGCAAGCTTAATACCAAGGGCTGCAAATGTGGCGGCGAATGATCGTTGTAGCCAGATAATTATCCTCGGTGAGTTGACAACGTGCCTTCGAACTCCATTTGCAGAGATGCCATACAGAATGAAAACAATTAACGTCATAGCCATGAATATAACGCTCAGAATAAACATCTCAAACATTGGTGATGAAGTGTTTGGCGAGACAAAAAGTGGCAGGAAAGCCAAGAAGAATATCGATAGTTTAGGATTAAGAATATTAATCAAAAACCCCCTTGTTGCAATTTGCCTTAAGCCATTTTTGTGGGAAGGTGAATTAAATTTAAGTGCTCCTGTGTCACGCCACATTGACCATGCAAGATAGAGCAAATAGGCAGCACCAGCATATTTAACAGCTTGGAAGGCGACAGCACTCATATGAAGAATGACAGATAATCCAAGTATGCTCGCAGACAAGTGAGGGATAATGCCTGCTGTGCAACCGCAAGCTGCAGCAATACTTGCTCGCCACCCAAGAAAAAGGCCTGTTGACACTGTATAAATCACTCCTGTCCCTGGTATCAGAACTACGACCAATGATGTAATTAAAAATTCTGTGTTAAACATTACCATCTCCTATTAAAATACACACAACTCAATTTGTGATTATCTGACATAATATTAGATATTGATTCGATAGGAAAGAATTTCAGCTAAGGTATTTTATTTTTTCGTGATTCCCATAGGCTATCCAGGAGGAGCAAGGCCCTTAGGGCTGCAGTTCAACGTAAACGTGTTGTTAGCGAAAAATTTATTTTTTCATCATTAAAATGCTAGACCTCTCCAAAATTCAGTAAAGAAAACACTTCAGGCATGATCAGACATATTAGTTTTTATTTCATATTCATATAGATCATTTATCTGCTCATTAATAACTTCTTTATCGCTTTTAGAAATTCCAAATGTTGTAGCGTAACATTTTATCTCAGCAGCATTAGTGCTACTGAGATCTGAAGGTTTTATTAATTGCATATTCAGTTTATGAAAAGCAAACCCCAAGAAAACTATTCTATTTGCTGTACTCACGTGATCACGTATAGCAACTATTTTACTTGATTCGGGATTTGTTCCTTCGGTAAAGGTTTTAATCTTGTTTGCGAGTTCTAAGAGTTGTATAGGATTTGAATCTTCCCCAAAATCAGTTGAATTAGAGTTTCCCTGCCAAGGCAATAACCCTACAATGCCATATGGATGATATATTTCGATATTGCTAAGAAGTTTTGAAGCGTAGTCTTTAGAAACACGATAGTAATTTTGGAGCGCATGGTAAATAAAGTGCTCTATACATCTGTCATAATTGAAGATGATAAGAGCAATAGATCTAAATCTGTCTTCAAGGTCATTTACAGTGCAATTTTCTGTAAGAATTTGAAAGAAAGGTAAAAACCAAGTTCCTTCTAAATTATTAAACTGGATAGTTGAATCTACTCTCTCATTCTTAAAATGAAGTAAACTGCTTTTCTCGGCTTGTAAGATCGATCTAACAATGGACAACTTGCCACATAGTGCAAGTTTATCATTATCTCTTTGTGCGTCAATAAAATGGTCGATTGAAATAGCAATAGGCAAAGCATCTCTTATGTGCCACGCTTGTTCTAAATAAGGATTTATATTACCTTGCCTACCATCTGGTTTTTTAACATAATCGGCTAAAGCTCCTTTTATAGCATAATCACCGCTTATTTGTTTATTATGGTGAAAACGAATATCAAGGAGTCTTGATATTTGTTCCTTCAGTTCATTCCCGGTTGGCAAGTTTGCTTCTTTACTTGCTCCTGCACCAATTACAAATACTGTTTTAGGGCTCATTTCTTGTCTTTAATCGCTAAAAGCGCGCCTGACAAGTGGGTGTTTTTTAGGTCGTGGGCGTCCAGGCGCAGGGTAGTATGTTTTTAATATTTCTAATCTAAAGTGAGGAATTTATTCACATTCTGTACACCCAGTTTGAGTTAATTCATAAAACAATTGATTGTCCTTTCCGCGTTTAACTTCTTATGTGAAATCAAATAGATTTGTAGGCTCAAGAAGAGGTGGCTATGTCAGGGACTATTTTTATTTGTAAGTTGGCATCAAATTCACCCTTCCAGAACCGAATACCACCCTCCGGATTTTAAATCTGTTAAATCATATCATTTTTAAATATAAAAAGTCAATTCACGGCTAATGAATAAACTGTAAATAACAGTTATTATATTTTATTCTCTGCTGTTTAATCCAAGTTGCGCAGTCTATAGTGTAATATATAAAGGATGTCTCTTAAGCACCCACGAAAAAAGAAAAGGCCATTGAAAAATTCACATTTCAACAGCCTTAATCTTAGGGCTCGCACAAAAATAACTTTACATTTTAAGCGCCGATGCATCTCGCCTGACTTCGTTGCGAAAGCTCAGAATACGCCTGATATTCCTGCGCTTTCGCGCCTTGTCAGACGAGCGCCTCAACACTTAAAATTGCGAACTTATTTTTATGCGAACCCTTAGCATTTTTAAAAATCGGTATCTGTTATTCGCTTTTCAAGACACGCCCCCATTTTCCCATTAGAAGCCTATGATTCTTTTTCAAATTCAAGAAGGGAATGGCCATAGCGATGAGTGGAAAAGTCTGCCTTACTGGTGGCAAAATAACGCGACCAAAAATTTTGTATGGATCGAAACTTTTTAGAATTGGGTGCACTCGCTCCGGCCACATAGACCTTAACATCGGCAAGGTTGGGAACGAGGTTTTGTTTTTTTTGGTTTCGAATCACATTGGCAATGTATTTATTTGTGATCTTATAACGGCCAAATTTGTATTGTTTAGAATCCTGGATCATATCAGAGAGGATAACCAGGATTTTTTTACGTTTTTCTTTATGGAAGATTGTATCGACAACATTCAAAGAATTTAGAATTTCCGTATACGGAGTCCCTTTCTTGCGAGCCAGAAGTCGGTCAACCGACTCTCGTACGTTTTTTTTAGTCTTGGCGAGGTTTTGTTCGTATTGAAGGCGGTTATCCCATAATGATTGCTTAGGAATTTCAGCATCAGTCACCGGTTTGAAGTCGATGTAGGAGTGGCTGGTGATGGTTCCTACAACGATACGGTCCCCTTGCCGCAGGTTTTTATATATTTTATCAAACGCCTTTCGATAAACTGTGCGACGCGCTTTGTTGGTGCTTCCGGACATGTCAACAAAAACAACGATAGCCCGCGGAGGTTTTTTATCTTTTCCAAATATCGAAGATGCGTCCGCATTTCGGCTCATTGAACCCAAAAAAACAAAAGAGCCAAGAAAGATGATCAAAAAAAGTTTATATTTCCACCGTATCATTGGGGTATACCTCCTTAAATCGCATTAAAAGGATTGATTTATTATTTTTTGCTCGTATTCTGAGAACGACGCAATGCGGTGGTCGCGTTTAACTTATCCTTGCCGTTTTCTTGATGTTCAAAAGCCACGTCTATATCATGTTCATTTTCAAAAGACAGGGGTTTTGTATGGTCAGGACGTTCGCGCTGATTAATTTTTCGATAGTGATAGATAAGCTCTTGGGCTTCTTGATGAATCCGGCTAATTTTTTCCTGTTGTTCGGTAAGAATTTCATTGTGTTTTGCCTCGATGGAACGCATGGACTTATTGAGCTGGTTGGTCCGGCGATGCAAATGTTCCAACATAGGGTCTTCATCATGGGCAAAGTAGGAGCATAACGTGGCTGCAGCCAAAATAACCAGGTTCAGGCCAACAAATGAGGCTCCTATAAATTTACTACTCGCGAAACTGCCGACCCCACCGGCCACGGAAAGGTCACCCAGGTACTGAACGCGTACATAGCCGATTGCAACCAAGCCGGCTATTGTAAGAGTAAATAGTAAGCCTACACCGAGGGCACTCTTCCACCATGGTGTAGAGCCTCGTTTTAAAAGAATTCCCACGGCGTGGGCAATCCAGGGAATGGACACTGCTACTCCGAACGCCATGATCCAGGTGAATATCTGGCTTTCGCCAAACACTGCAAAAGCAAGGGAGTTCATGGGAATTTCACCCAGAACAAATATAAACATCAAAACGTAATATTTTCCTCTTGATAGTTCTACGCTGGGCTCGCTCCGTTCAATCTTGGCGGAGTGAGCATCATAGTCCTTAGAGATCCGTTCATAATCCTTGAGCAAAGGTTTGTGTTTTCCACTTAGTTTCTCCAATTCGGGCGAATATTTCGACGTTACCTGCCGCGCTTCGTGTCGGGCCATTGCCATCAACTCTTGCTCAAATTGAGAGGGATTCTTATCATTAATGCCGGGAATATTATTTTTTGCATCTATTTTTGCGTTTTGTCCTACCTGACTTTTTTTATACATATTTTTCTTCCTCCTCAAAAAAACTTGGAAAAACAGCTTGGATTAAATGAAATTTCCTTAATAATTGAGAAAATAAGATACAAAAGTAGCCATTTTCATCATGACAGGATTATTATTGTATGCTTATTGATAACAACTTAATGGTCAAGCGCCTTTCTATATTTAAAAAGAAATGGTGTGTCAAGAATATAAAATATGGTTCTTCTCCAAGGGGTATAACCTGGTGTAACGCTCCAAGGTCGTCTATTCGGTATTTGCGTAGTGTTCTAAATAATAACATAGAGTTTAAAGAATGTCAATCTTTCAGGAATATATTGAATATTTGGGGGATAGCGCTAAAGTTTAGCTAAGGTGCTGAAATTTAAGCCGACTTCCAGCCGATGGCGAGAGGCAAATAAGCGAAAACTTCGAAAAGTGCAGTATCGAAGTCTGCGCTTATCTGCAACGGTCTCAATAAATAGCGCTGGATATTGACATGTATGTTAATTAAGTTATTTAGCTGTTTGCTGTTCTATCCTGCGGCTGATCAATTCTGCAGTAACCTTTGTCTCTTTTGCAAGGGCTTTCAATTTGTCTTCATCGATGCTTGCCTTAAATCCTACAACCCAGACAGCTGATTTCAAATGCCCTTTTCCTGCAACAGGTGCTGCTACAGCGCTGACTCCCGAGATATACTCTTCATTGTCTATGGCATAACCTTTTTCTTTTACACTAAGGATTTCTTTGAGATACAAGTCGGGATCTGTAATTGTGTTTTTTGTATATTGGTGAAGACCTTTTGATTTTATGATTTCCGATACCTGATTTTCTTCCATCAATGACAGAAATATTTTTCCAGTGGCTCCTGCCATAAGCGGAATAGTTGTCCCTATTGGAGAGGTAATCTTAAGGTCATGCATCGATTCAACTATATCAAGAACCGTTACATGTTCTCCATTTCGAACGCCGAGAAAGACCGATTCCTGTGTTTTTTCCATTAGAGCTTCCATAAAGGGTCTTGCCAGATCCTTTATGTCTATCCTGGAATAAGCCGACCTGCCCAACTCGAAGAGGGTAAAACCCAAAGTGAAACTTTTTGTCAAAGGGTTTCTGGTAATGGCACCTAATTCTTCCAATGCGGTTGTTATTCCATGAACGGTGCTTTTACTTATCCCTAAATCTCTTGACAGTTCACTAATTTTAAGTCCTCTGTCTGTTTCGGAGATAAGCCTTAATATTTGAAATGCCTTTTTTACTATTGGAGCCTGATATTTTTCAGCCATTGTTCACCATGTTGAAAACAAGAGACTTAACAGTAACCGGAAATACCTGATTACCAACAAGCGGTTCACCGATATCGATCCAGTCTCCTTCTTTTAGATCCAATTCATCAAGAGTCAGCAAGTTAGTTTTCAGGCCGGTTTCCCGGCGGATTACATTGCCTACGCTACAGGCAATATCATTTTCAAAGATTAAAATAATGGGTATTCTATTAACAATTGAATTGGGAAGAGCCGCTTCAATAGATTTTGCAAATAATTCTACTTCAGGGTAAGAATTTTTTAACTGGTCTTTAAAGTATAATGCTACAGTTTCTTTTCCTTCTTTTAAATCAAATCTTTGAAATGACGAATTTATCTTTGCCACAACTTGCTGAACACTTAATTTTGATTCCTCTATATCCACCTTGATTACAGGGACATTTATTATCGGGAATTCAAGTTTATCATCCATAAATCCTGATGAGCCGGAAATTGACAGCGAGTGAGCGCCTGCTCCGATGACAGTGGCTCTAATTTTATTTAACGGCTCTATAACCGGAGAACTTAATTTAGGTGTCAGCAAATTGATTTTATCGGCTAAAATTTTCCCCATGTCGTTGTGAGTGCCGTTACCACCATATATCAGCTCCGCTACACCCCCTGAAAACATATATTCATCTATACTTTTTGTAAAATCTATGCTGTTTGTAAAATCAAGGTTTTTTGTTATCATTAACTTTTTGGCTAAAAGGGAAGTCGGCTGCCCCGTAATTACCTCGATTAATACTTGTGCAAATGTTTCAGCTATTTTATTGATATCCTTTTTGGGAATGAGATCTCCAATTTGATAATCCATGCCAAGATGTTCCATGACTGTTTTTGCAGGATCGTCGACGCGCCAAATTTTATCTTCAGAATCCAGGGCAATCAGTCTTCCTCCGACAGAGACACAGCTTGTAGATATTATTTCGCCATTTACAGATATTGCAATGTTGGAAGTTCCTCCACCAATGTCACAGGATAGTATTGTTTTGTTGTAATTTTTAGATCTATCTTTCGCACCTGAGCCCATGGCCGCGATCACGCCTTCGAAATTTGGTCCTGCTGTTGCCGCAACAAAGTTTCCTGCATCATTGGATAATGTCTCTACGATTTCTTCCGCATTTTGCTTTTTGGCAGTTTCGCCTGTTATAATAACCGCACCGGTTTGAACTTCATCAGGATTTATTCCCGCGCGCTTATACTCTTGCTTAAAAAAATCGGTTAATTCTGCTATATTGATCGTATTATCGTTCAATAAAGGTGTATCGATGATTTTTCCCTCATAAATTATTTTTCTATCCTGAATGATAAACCGACGAGTCGGAGATTCCTCATCCCTTTCCAGTAACAGTTTGGAGAATATAAGATGACTGGTTGAGCTTCCTATATCTATACCAACACTGAGTAATTCAATTGTATTTATTTCCATTTTTAACCTTTGTTCACCATATTGAACTTTATGCCTGGCATTTTATAACCTTCCGATAGAGCTTGTCAACAGCAATTCGTGTATATTTTCTTTGATACAGACACTACACTGTTTAAAAAGGATATTTATTCTTGACAAAAAACAGGAATCTGATACAAATTAATTATTAGTCGGTTCACAATAATGAACTTATCAGCCATATCATGGCGCACAAAAGGGAGAATTCTTTAAAATGGATTTCGATTATTTTGTGGAGGATCCTTTATTACAGGTTGTCTTTTACATCTTTATTATCGGTATTATACTCAGGATTGCCTTTTTCTTCTATTCAATAATAAAAAGCGGTAAGGGAAAAGATTCCAAACCGATTTATTTTTTGAAAAACTTTATATTTTCTTTTTTTCCTCTCCATAAAGTGGTTATCAAAAAACCACTTTATACAACTATGCGTTACATATTTCACGCATGCATGATTGTTGTTCCCATCTGGTTCAGCGGGCATATTGTTTTGTGGGAAGAATCGAGTTTCGAGTGGTACTGGACAGCGATACCGGATGAATGGGCCGACTGGATGACAATACTGCTGCTTTTTCTTGCCGCTTATTTTCTAATAAGGCGTATTATAATTACCAATATTCGCGCCGTCTCTTCAATATCAGACCACCTTTTAATCGTTATAGCCGCTTTGCCTTTTATAACAGGGTACTTTTTAACCCATGGTACTCTGGAATCCATATCCTTTTTTGAAAATAACATGCTTACCATTCACATATTGAGCGGTGAAGCATTCATGATTGTTGCAGTTTTTCTTTTTTGCAGAACCCGACTTAATATTGAAAAATGCATAACTTGCGGTGCATGTGATATAAGCTGTCCAACCGGAACACTCGAAGCCAGGGATGAAGGACCCATGCGCATTTTTACCTACTCCCATTATCAATGTATCTGTTGCGGAGCATGTATAAATACCTGTCCGGAAGAAGCCGCAGAGTTGCGTCATGAGATAAGCCTTGCAAGGTTTTTCCAGATAGCTTCCAAACAAGAGATAAGATCAGCAAAAATAAAAACATGTGAAGGATGTGGCATCATGTATGTGCCTGAACCTCAATTAGATAAAATCAGTCATGATTATTCTTTTGATTATACCCGTTTCTGTCCCAGGTGTAGAAAGGTTAATATTGGCGAAGTCTTACTTCAACTGTCTCCATGGCATAGACAAAAGAGGGGTGAAAGGTCTGTGTAGCCGTTCACGGCTCGAAACTTGTCGTAGCGTAGCGTAGATCCCGTTTTTACCGAAAGGAAAGCGGGGAAATTGGAAAGTAGAAATTAAGAAGAGATGACCCATGCTTCGCCTCTGGCTACGCAGGGCAAGAACCAGACACAGCCGTGAACTGTGAACGGTTACAAAGCATAAAGGCCAAATATCCAATTTCATTTTCTAATTTCAGCATTACATGAACGCTTACAAATCTGTTAAACTGGCGCGATAGTCTCGCAGGAAGCTTTATATCGTTCACTATAACGAACATATATAACCGTTTTAATAAAACATGTCAAAAATTATCAATATTGATATTACTTATGATAATCATAAGACAGCGCTGTAAAAAGATAATTTTTCGCTTGACAATAAGATAAAATATGGTATTTTTTATTCATTCATTAGTTCATAATAATGAACCTTGATGGCGTCGTAGAAAGTCCCATCTACTGCGTTGCAGCGGTTTTTCAGAAACTCGGCATACTACATGTATTGCCTCGTCTCTGAAAAACCACTGCGCCTTGTATATGGAACTTTCTACTTAGCCATCGATGATACTTTTACGAGACCGTCACCTTATTCTACTTGGAAATAGAAAGGAGAACATCATGGCAATAGAAACAGACAAGTTGTCGGGAGCCGAAACCCTGCGTAAAACCAGGACATATGGCAAGGTCAGGTGCCATAATCCGAGCTG
>JAJSZP010000052.1 GCA_030262775.1 Deltaproteobacteria bacterium
CCTTGACATTATTACTATGCTGGGTTTTGTAATACTGGTCGGTATAGTAGTAAATAACGCTATTCTTATTGTACATCAAACCCTGAATAATATCCGTGAAGCAAAGATGGCCCCTCGTGAAGCAATTACACACTCCGTACGTACGCGTATCAGGCCGATATACATGAGCAGTATTACTACGGTATTTGCAATGTTTCCACTGGTGGTATCCCCCGGTGCAGGCTCCGAGTTTTACCGCGGGCTGGGAAGCGTGGTGCTCGGAGGCATTCTTGTTTCAACAATTTTTACGATGTTTTTGATTCCGGCGCTTCTCAGCCTTACCTTCGATATCGCAAGCAAGTTCAGGAAATTAATAAAGCCTGCAACATAGGGAAAAGACTCCTGTAAGCCAATATTTTTTTAAAGAGGACGGAATTTTTCCGTTCCATGTTTCCTTCAGCCTAAACACCAGATTCATACTCTAGCGTTTCTTGTCAGACCGTCTTTAGTCAACTCTGATCGCTGACGACCACTTGCTTCCTCAATCACTTCGCTCAAATGGCCAGCCATAGATACTTGTAGCTCTATACCGGCATCAGCGAAAACGTATGTGGGCCCTTTTTTATGTAAATCCTCTTTTACCACCACCAGGTCTACTTTATGCTCAACCAGCCACTCGGCCACGCGAATTCCTTTGGCCTTAGACACCTTAGCATGCGGGTTGGTTACTATCTCCTGTCGTTCAATATTTCCGTCAGACAAATGCAGGAGCAGCATGGCAAAGTATGGCGCTTCTCCAAAATGAGCGCTGACGTGACCCAAAGTATCTACCAGAGGTACTGCAATACGCAGATGTTCACGCACCTGGGGCTCATAGTGAATCACCACCCGCTCTACCAGAGGCATCTGTTTTATAATGTTTGCTTCGATATCTTGACTGATTGCATGGGCTTTTTCCAGATTACCGGTACGCAAAACCACCTCTGTTTCCAGGAAGCGGTAACGGCCTGCGTTTCGGCCAGCCAGCCGTCGAATTTCTGTTACCATCGGCTGTGACTCAATAATCTTTCGTATTTGGTCCAGTGTTTCAGGGTCAATGGAAGCATCAAGGAGCACACGCATACCATCGGAAAGTAGTTCCCACCCAGCATAGCCTATAAAAATAAGGATTACACCGGCTGCAATGTGATCCACGGTTATTCCAACAAAATCTATATCCAATCCAAAATAGTGAAGTCCCACTGCCAGCAGCACCACCAGTGAAGAAAGCACATCAACCTGACGATGGCGACCTTCAGCGATCAGAGTCGGGGATTTAGTGCGTTTGCCTATGACTATCGCATACTGTCCAAACAAAAACGTTATCAATATACCCGATGATAACCAGCCCATGAGCCCAAACGTAATAGTTGGCGGTTCTGCATAAGGTGAGAGGATGTTACGGACGATTTCGTATCCTGCAAAAAAGATGAACATCGCCATAATCACCGAGATTACATTTTCAATCTTGTACAATCCATACGGAAACCCGGGACTTTTACGGGTCGATAATTTTAGGCCACCTAATATAGTGAGAGAAGCCACAGAATCAGTTGCAGAGTCGATCGCGCTTGCGGCAACGGCCAGGCTGCCCGAAAAATATGCTAGTGCGCATTTCATTCCTGTGAGCACAAAGTTAATGAGTAACGCATAAAGAGCTACCCGCTCAATCTGTTTGGCTTCTTTGGTAAGAGTATCGTTCTTCCTGTTGTCAGTATATATTTCTGAATTTTTCACAGACGATCACACTAAGTTCGCGGAGGATGCGGCACTTTCGGCTTTTAAAGCTTTCAGTTTTTCAATGGTAAATTCGGTCACCTTTCGTTCTTTGTTGAAATAACGTATCATGCGCTCTATAAACGCCTGCTGCTCAGCAGAGGTATCATAGTGTTCTAACAGTCTACGGGTTTTTTCGAGATTCTCCTCTACCTGCTCCGGAATTTTTTCACTGTCATGTCGCACTGCATCCTCAGGACAAACATCGTGGCACTTCGCACAACGAATACATGATTCTTCGTCGATCTGAGCCTTGTCCATTTCATTGAGCGTGATAGCCTCCACCGGACATTCATCCATACAAATGCCGCAGCCATTGCACATTTCCTGATTAACCCATGGCATTTCTATTCCCTCCTTTAGATCTTTTTTCCATCATATAGACTTCCAGCTAAATAATTTCACTGCCTTAGGAACGGGGACGTATAACTAATACGCCTTCCTCCTTCTGGCCTTGTGAAATTAATTATCTGAAAGTCTATAGTCCGCGCCCATAGTGCTTCTGAGGAAGACCAGGCTTCCCTTTTCACAGCCAATGTGCTGAGCAATGACTGGACACTTTGCCTTGAGCACGAAAAAGATGTCTTTTTTAACATCGCTGAGTGTCTCGTAGTTTCCCTGCCCCTTGGCTATGATCAGATCAGCGTTTTCAAACCGCCGTTTAAATTCTTCTGAACATTCACCCAGAATGGTCCCAGGTGCGTCAGAACCGTTATCAATAACTTCGACAAGATCAGCTATGCCCGTTGCCTGGGCGTCAGCAAGACACGCATCGTTAATGACTGGACTCCCCTTCACTACAAGGGTTATTTTCTCAAGCGGCATTTGCTTGATGAGCAAGCGGTCAAAGACAATTTCCCCTGCATTGTCCGCCAGATAGAGAATATCTGTTGCATCCGATACCGCTTTGCAGAACTCCTTCTGATCTCCTGCAAGCGGCGCTGTCAATGCATGCTCAATTGCACTGTGAACCTGAGTTTCGTTTATATGATAATTTATTCCGGAATCAATGATATTACCCGCAATCGCCAGGCGAATTGCCGTATCCAATGGCTCGCGAGAGTGCTCAATCCGCTCTTTGAGTTCTGGATAAAGCTCTAAAGCGAAATGGTTGAAACGATCCTTGATGTCACGGTACGGGTCGTTGTCACCAGTCATCTGTCGAATCAGGCGGTGGATACGTTGTGCCATAAGCGGGGGGGGTTCTTGCAGATTCATCTCGCTCGCTGTGCGCAACACCTTACGGAGCACCTGCTCGTGGATCGTCTCATCATCAGTCGTAAGCCTGGCAGCCTCAAGGGTCTGTCGGAGAAGGCATGGAATACATTCAAAGCAGGTTTTCATAATTCACACCCAGTGCGCCCTTTCACCAACGGCCGCTGCTGAAACGATGTCTCCTAAAAATCATTGGTGCCCCCGGCAAGGATCGAACTTGCGGCACATGGATTAGGAATCCAATGCTCTATCCACTGAGCTACGGGGACATTTAGCAAGAAAAACAATTTGTTAAGCTTCACAATCTTAACTTTTAAATAAATTCGAGTAAATTACATAATGCAAGACTCGCCAACTGATAATAAAATGTAATAATATTTGAAACTCGTATCTAAGTGAGCCTAAAGAAAAAACAGTGGCTAATCCTTTTAATACGTATTGGTTAAGCAATAGATCATATGTTTTAAAGATAAATTTTCTTGTGCGCTGTTTTTTCTCAAAAGCTCACTTAGATGCTCAAACAGTCAGCTATTTTACATTTTATCACCAGCTGACTCGTCTTTTTTATCTTTAGCCTGAAATTGTGCCCGCGACGGATTTTAGGTAATTATCCTGCTGTTTGGCAGCAAGTTTGAGGTCAGTATCATTTACAATATTATATCGGTCAACGACTGATCTCGTCTTATGTCCTGAAATCATCACGGTTACACGTTCGAGGACTCTGAAGCGGATCATGTTTCTAATGGCGGTTCTTCTGAAATCGTGAAAGTATTTTAAATTAATTTTAGCATTTTTGCAAGAATTTTTCCATGCCTAATCAAACCGTGTTCCTGACTATAGCACATTTTATTTGAATTTTACCAATCAATGAGCCTCCTTTTCGTTGATCAGGATATGCTTATTTTTTTTCCACAGTAATGAATTTGACAGCGATTAACAGTCCAAGATTAGTCAAACGGTAGCTTAACCCCACCGTTATCAAGTATTTTTACATTATTTTTTCTAAACACAGATAATTCGGGCTGTTCGTGCTTTTTAACGATTCTGCGGCAAATGAATCCATTGGTTATTTTTGCTATGTCGCCTTTTATAATTTTTGCATATGACATTTTAGGGTTAACTCTAGTTATTTCAGCGGTAGCAACCCACGTTTCAACCGCACCGAGCGACTCACCGGTGTACGGGTCCTTTACATTTTTACCCATACTAAATACATCAAGTGATTCACCAACAGCTAAACTAACACCGCCTTGATTTAAAATTATCGTACCGCTGTTCTGCTCGACCTTGACAACCCTGATGGGATAGATATTATCCATTGCATTATAAACAATTTTCTTTGCGGCAGTAGTTATAATAGCCTGTCCCAGCTTATCTTGCCTGAGATCAGGGTCAATTTTCAGAAGATCACTATTGTCAAATGAGAGACTAATTGTATTTGCCCATTTAACTTGCCTTGTAGCCATTACTATAATCCTGTAGTCAACTATAAATGACGCACTATAATTGATTCCTGATTCACCAGTAATCTCAATCAAATATGTTTTTTTGTTTAAGGTTGCATCTGTAATATTACCCACGAGCTGGTAATCAACTCCCAAGACTTTTCCGACTTTAGATTGCTCATTTAATGATGCGTCAGAAGACAAAAGCAAATTTTTTTCGCGTAAATATTCATTCATATACTCACGATCTATTACGCTGAAGCGTCGTGATTGAGTAAGCTCTGTTATAAGCCTTTGGGCAAGCTGACTGGATATATCAGTAGAAAGGGTATTTGCCTTGAAATAGTTAAACTGCTTTTTTGCAGTTTTAAATGGTAGTACCGCGATTATCCTTCTATTATCAGGAGGTATACCAGGTGTTTCATACCTGGGAACTTCTACTCTTAAAAAAACATTCCAGCCCAAGCCAGCGTTGCTTTTTTCAAAATTAATGATTTCATAAGATTGAATACGGCCTTTTGTCTTTGACAGAATTTTACTTTGTTGTTCAGCAAAAAAGCTTGAAGAATCGTTTTCTTCTCCATTATTTGTCTGCATTACCTCAATAAAGTCATTTCGTAATAGTCTAACGCTTGAAATATCAATTCCTTCAATCTGTCGAATAGCTTCAATCAATCCATTTACAACAGCAAATTCTTTTGTGCTTCCGTGACCAGTAACCTCTCTGACGACAAAATTAGATGATAAGCCTTGCGAAAACGCTGAAGCAGAACTGTATAAAATCATACAACATACAACAAAAAGAAAGGATATATGTTTTAATAGCAGTTTATTTTTCATAATAAATATCCCTTTTTATTTAAAAGTCGTCAACATTAATAAAATCCTTGCCGCTTTCGACTCCAGCCTCTGTTTTTATTTTTTCTTCTTTTATTCCAGACTCTTCTCTTTTCATATCAGGCTTCCATTTGCGTACACTGTTTACAGTATCAGCAGTATCTAACGTCCAAACTCTGATAACTCCTATTAGTTCTTGTCCATATGGAGAAGTATATCTCCATTTTTTTATTGTTGTAATTCCAGCTAAATCTGCCTTGGCTTGCATTTTTAATTTACTAGATATTTTATCTAGTATTTTGTCCACATCTTCTCGGCTAATAAAACTATCTGGATTTTTAACAACAGACTCCTCAGAGAACTCTCCTTTTGTTCTTTCACGTTCAAACATTATTCTTTCGCTAAGGAACTCCGTTATACTTGCATTTGCTTCATCAAAAGCATTTTCTGTAGCGCTTTCTCGCCTTCGCTCAAGCTTTCGTGTGTTTTCGCCAGTATAATTATGACTCCATTGCCCAAAAGAGACAACACAGGCTTGACCGTTCTCATTAAACACAACTCTTACACCAAACTGTTTTGATAAGGTAACATCATCAGATGGTATCTGATCTTTTATTGGTTTCCCTGTTTTGTTTTTTAATAGTGGGGAACGGTTACGAGAAATATCATATGCCAGCTGTTTTAGTTTTGGTGAGTACATTGCAATAACGCCTACAACATGGTTTCCCTTGTCATCCTTACCTTCAAAGGTCTGGATGGGCATTAAACCAGTTGAGTCTCCAATAGCACTGGTTAAAATGTTTTTTGTCATTTTACTAATAAATGTTGCTTTTTTTTGCTTTAGAGGCATTGCCTTAAACCCTTCAGGATCAACCCCAAGTTCTTCTAAAGCCTTATCAAGCTTTGCTCCCTCTAATGCCACCAACTTATCCCAGATAGAAGCCAGTTTTGTTTTTGACTCGTCTAACTCTATGAACTCTTCAGCATCATCTGACTGGTCTTCAAAAATATCTTGAGATTTTTTAACAACTTGTTTTCCAAACATATCTATAATAAAGTCCCTTTGGATACTTAAAAAGGCATTTTCAAAAGCATTAACGCGCGCCTTTGCCCATTGTGAATTCGTAGGGGTACTATTGACTACAGATTTTGATGCGTAATATATTTTTCCGCCATTACCTAATGCTCCGAATTCAATACCTTTTTTCTTTTTAAATTCCTCAAAGGCTTGATCTATTAAATCACTCGGAGTCACTATTGGAACATTCTCAGCGTTTATCTCTTGAGGATCTATTGGTTCAGCAGATTCATTATTTCCTTGTTGAGCCCAAAGAGGAGCGGCAACTAAAACTAAAAAAATCATTAAAATAGAAATTACAGTTTTTCTAAGCATCTCAATATCTCCTGATATCTTTTAAACATCTGATTTGATACTACCAAGATACAGATTTATTGCTTCCTCTCTTACCGATTACCGATTCTCCCTCCCATAGAGCAAGGCCCGTATTAATATCGGTCAAGGTTAATTGAAAGTAGTATTCAGTCTGTTGTAGACTGCTTGTAACTCGTACGTTTCGTTGAATTATTTTTCCTGAAAGGCTTAGTTCTGGTGCAATCATCTGTCCCTTGCCTGCAACTGTGCTTTGCTTGAACTCATCTGTTTTTCGCAATTCTCGCGCCTGCATAGTCATTTTATCTTCAGCGCCAGTGGTGCCAACTGCTGTTGTTACCACAACCTTACCACCTTGCAAAAGCTCAACGCGGATTTTTTTAATTAATTGATCCGTATCAATTCTTTGCATCGTGTCATTGATTATTCGCGAGATTACCAGCACATAACGCCCTCCGCCAGGCTTATTTAATGCTCCTGATTCCAACATAGAGCCTATAGACTCGCCAGCCGCTTTTTGGAAATCACGATAATCAAGCCCCATAACAGCCTGACCACGATCATTATTCATATCAATATTTTGAGTTGTTGTAGCGCACCCGCTAATCAAAACAGAAATAAATGAAATAATAATTATTTGTTTGAATAAAAGAGACATGCTAATAGCATGCAATTTTATACGCCTATTTTTTTTTACAGCATTCATAAATTTATTCCCCTTTTCTTATTTTGATTCTAAAATCAACAGCCGCCGCTTTAGGAGCAACTGCTTTAACTATATATTCTGATTGTTCATAAGCTGGAAAAGCTGTCCATCGCGATAGAATCGTTTTTATAACAAGACCGTTTTTATCTATCCATTCAGCTTTATATTCAAGGTTATAGTATGTTGACGTGTAATTTCTACCTGTTACCTGTACTTCCATTAATCCATCAGGTCTCGTGTGAGCTATCACATCAATAACTGGCAGTTTGCGCGCTACAGCAACGTCAACAATTGCAACCCGGCTATCGACAGGCTTCTTCGTAGTTTTAGACTTATTAGAAGCCGCACACCCTACCAAAGAAAACATCAATAAAACGACAAAAATTTTACAGACTTTTTTTAGAAACACAGCACCCTCCATATCTTGACAAACTAAAAATATTTATAATTTTAAGACATCGTATGAAATATCAGCTCCTGCTTTTGGTATTTTTATATAAATTAAAGAGCATTCACTTGCAGAAACTTTAACCTCGACTTTATTCCCATCAGGAATAGTTATAGTAACTGAACCATTTTCTGGACACTTAATCTTAGCGACTTGAAAATCTTTTGGTAATGCAGTCCAAATACGGATATCCGCGGAAGTAGTTGCAACTTGATAAATCAAGCTGGCAAGCGCTCCAGGTGCACCATATTTTTTTTCTGCAACATGTTGTGCATAAGCCTTCATTAATGCAGAAATAATTGCTCTCGTTAATATTCCGGTGTAATCTTTTGCAAACTCAGTTTGGACGACTCTTTCCATGCTTGCTAATGGCTCTGTTCTTATCCTTCCTTTATCTGAACTTCGTCCATTTACATAAAGATATGGATACGCCCCTTTTCTAAGCTTTAATTTTGGTAATGCAATGCCTGTAAGCACAGCTTTATCAGCATATATTATCGGTAAGTTTACTACAAGCTCCTCTTTGACTGGCCCCAGCCCATTTTCAAAAATAATCCAGATACAGTTATCTTGTGCAGCCTTTCCATCTAAAGCTTTCTCTACTTTTACGAAGTCATCAGCCACAAATGGATTCTCTCCTACCATGCCATATGTTTCCTTTAAAAGCGTTGATGCTTTAGAGTAGTCTCCCTCGGACATAAAAAATAATCCCGCCATATAAGTAGTAAAAGGATTTATAAAATCAGGATATGCTTCAAATGCATGAAGGTTAGAGTATTTTTTTTCTAAAATTTTACCGACTTGGGGATTGTTCACAGCCTTATTGATATTAACAGATGGTGCTTTATCCTTTTTAGCTTTTGCATCTTGCTCAGCCTGTTTCTTCGCAATGCCCCCCTTTATTTTTGCAATTTCTTTCGCGAATCTTTCCTTTGCTCTTCTTTGCCTATCCAGCGCCCGATTAAATTCAATTCTTGCCAAATCCTTTTCGCCAAGTTTCCAGAAATTAAGTGCCTTATAAGTGTTGACCATTATTCCGTCATATTCTTCTCCGCGATAGTCTAATACTGTATCATTTACCAAAACAGAAGCAAGTGAAGAACCTGCACGACCTTTTTCGTTATAATGCTTAAATGCGTCTTCGCATTCATCAAACAGCTTTGTACTCTGTGAGTATTGTTTTGCATAACGCAATGCCGTTGCTGCCTGTAACTTTTGCAATAAGTTTGATGGTCCGGCCTTTTCTCCGCCATGTTTTTTTAGCTCAAAATTCGCAGCTTCTATATATTGACCTTGTGAGTAAATAGCGTTAAAATAAAACAGTTCTTTTCTTGCTGACGTTGATGTGCAGCCTGATAAAATCAATAGCAGAGTGCAAAAAACTAACAGAACGAAAAATTTAGTCGCTAATTGTTTTTCATAATTCATCAGCTACTCATCTCAAATGATATTTTATTTAAAAAGATAGTGTTATTTCAGCAGATAAACCGCCATCATCAACTCTACTTGATTGTAACCTGTAGTGTAGAGAGGCCTTGAACGTTTGATTGATTCTAATGCCCCCACCAATCAAAAGTCCTACACCAATTTTTTCATCACTAACAGAACCACTACCGCTTTTCGTATAGTCAATTTTTTGATATGTTAAATACGCTCCGATTTCAGGATACAAATCAGCGGTAACTCCAACGTTGTAATAATTAAGAACTGACATTCCAACAGATATTGTGGGTATTTTGTCAAAGTCTGAGCCATCTTCGTCACATGTTTTATACTTGTCATCAGGATCAAGAACGTATCCGCTTACAAAAGCCTTTGCATGTATTGATTCATGGACTTCAAAAGAATACCCCAAGGTAAGCTCTGGCGTACTTAATAATCCCTCTTCATTTGGCACATACAAACCAGCAGCGATTTCGAAATTAGTTTCATAAATCTCAGCATTACAAACACCGCTAAAAGTAAAAAGCAAAAACAATGACAGTAATAGAGCTTTTCTCATGCTAACCTCCTCCTTAAAAAACAAATTACCTTTTTAATAATACGTAACCACTCATTCTTACAGAGCCGCTGTCATCAAAACCCACCAACATCGGGATCTTCACTATTGACTATTTGTAAAGGACAACATCACTCTAAGTAGTGTCGTTATTACTGACGGCTGGCGTGGTACGTAGCAGTTACACCAAAATATTTAGCATACTATAGACTTTCAGATAAATAATTTCACTGCGTTATCAGTCAAAATCCTCGACGACGTACACATCAGCACGACTTACTCAGATTTTTCCTTCTAGCCTTGTGAAATGAATTATCTGAAAGTCTATATCTGGATGAATATGCTTTCAGGTTTAACCGACGATTGTTGATACATAGCATAGAAACGTACAACTTGTTGTTATATAAACAATTATTGGATTATTGTGGTGACTAAATTCGATAGTCATCTTTTATGATTCAGAACATTTTACTCAAGCAGCAATTTTAAGTCAAAACATCTTTTTCGTTATGCGGAAGGCGTATTATTCAGCAGTACTTGGGAAAAACTCGAAACTTGCAATAAGTGGTCACTTTTTTTGAACTTGGCGACATTTATGCTAAATTGTGAGCATACCTCATCAGTTGCTGTTTAATTTTTATTGTGTATTGGGGATGGAAAAATAAATTTTAAGCCGGAATGAGGGGTGGATTCTGGCAATTAGGCCCATAGTAGATAAAACTTAAGGGCTTGCATGGCCGATTGGGATAGTTTTAAAGTGATTGTGCGGCCTTTAGTTACAATTTCGGCTGCAATATCGACTATCTTTCGGCATACAGATGTGGTATAATTTATTATCGGTATTAATTGAGCTGTCACGCCTTTTTTAAAGGTCTCGAACAGAAAAAAAGAAATCAGCGTACAGTGTGACTTGCCGGGTCTGCCACGGTCATCTTAGTGTCCGTCCAGACTTTTCACTTCTGAAAGCAATGATGGTTATCGACGAAGAATTTTTCAGACATCCTTTTTATGGAAATCAAAAGATGAGGGACTATTTGAACCGCCAGGGTTTTACTGTAAACCGCAAACGTGTTCAACGACTGATGCGTTTAACGGGTATTGAATCAGTGGCCCACAAACCGAATACAAGCAGGCCACATCTCTGAGGAAATTGTCGTTCACAGAGCCTGATCAGGTCTGGTGTTCCGACATTACCTGTATCCGGCTGACCCATGTATTTGTGTATCTGGCGGCAGTTATGGATTGGGCGGGCCGCTATGTGCTGTCATGGGAGGTAGCTGTGACTATTTCTGCGTGAATGCTCTGAAGAGCGCTTTTTGCAAGCATAACATCCCTGAAATATTCAATCAGTAAAGTATAAAAAAATATTTCTCGAAGAGTTTGCAACAATAACGAAATTGATTACTGGGCTGAAAGAATATTTTGAGTTTTATAACTTTGAATGACCACATCAGTCGTTTTCAGAAAAAACACCTGCTGAGGTGTATTGGGGAGGAGAAATTGCCCAAATAGCAGCATGGATAATTCGGTTAAAAAACAAAATAAGCGCACCTTAAGTGTAGGAGAAAATTGTCCTTGACTTGGGGTCCACTTCAGTTTTTGCAATAGGCTCTAATTATAATTTATCTTGTTAAACCACCAGCTCTGCTGGTGCGACCCTAATTTTAAAAGGAAAAGACTGTGGCAAAAGAATGTATTCTGGTTGTAGATGACGAAGAAGATATCCTTGAGCTGGTAAGATATAATCTTGCCAGAGAAGGCTATCAAGTAATTAGCGCATCTTCCGGTGAGAAATGCCTTAAAAAAGCCAGATCAGAAAAGCTGGATTTAATCGTGCTGGATCTAATGCTTCCTGGTATGGATGGCCTTGAAGTTGCAAAAAATTTGAAAAATGATTCAAAGACAAAGTATGTCCCAATCATTATGTTAACGGCAAAAGGAGAAGAGGCGGATATAGTCACTGGCTTGGAACTCGGAGCTGACGACTACGTAACCAAGCCTTTCAGCCCAAGAATTTTAATAGCTAGAATACGCGCCGTTATTCGCAGAAAAGATAAATCGAAGAAAAATGATGATCTTGAGGCAATTCAGGTCCACGATATCATAATCATCCCTCGCAAGCGAGAAATCCTTGCAAATGGAAAGCCTGTTGATTTGACATTTACTGAATTTCAGATACTTTATTATCTTGCAAAAAGACCGGGGTGGGTGTTTACGCGTACCCAGATTGTTGATGCGGTGCGTGGAGATGATTACCCGGTTACAGATAGATCAGTTGATGTTCAAATCGTTGGACTGCGGAAAAAACTTGGCTCCTGTGGCAGATACATAGAAACTGTAAGAGGAGTCGGGTACAGATTCAGGGAAAATCCATGAAAAAAAAGAAACGATTGCTATGGCAATTATATCCATCTTACCTGCTGATTACACTTATTTCTCTTCTGGCTGTCAGCCTCTTTGCTTCAAGTGCCTTTAGACAGTTTTTTCTTGTACGGACCGCTGCCGACCTGATGTCCAGGGCGCATTTGCTGGAAGAACAGATAGAAAACCACATTGCACCTCTGGATGAAATGTCAGTCGACTCTATATGTAAGGCAATTGGCAGGAAATCATCTACCCGCATTACTGTTATACTTCCTTCAGGGAAAGTGGTTGGCGATTCTGAAGAAGCACCGAAAAATATGGATAACCATGCTAATCGTTTTGAAGTAGCAGAGGCTTTGAAGGGTAATGTCGGGAATTCTATCAGATACAGCAGGACTCTTAAACAAAAAATGATGTATGTTGCGGTACCATTAAATAATAATATAGCTGTATTGCGCACTTCAATTCCAATAACTTCAATATACGATGAATTGGAATCAATTCAGATTCAGATAGCTTTTGGAGGATTGCTTATAGCGCTTTTTGCTGCTGGAATCAGTTTATTTGTTTCTAAACGTATAAGCCGGCCAATAGAGGAAATGAAAAAGGGAGCGGAGCAATTTGCTCGCGGTGATTTGGCTTATAGAATGCCTGCTCCTGATACAGAAGAGATGAGAGGTTTAGCTGAAGCAATAAACCAGATGGCTGCGCAACTGGATGATCGAATAAAGACAGTAATAAAACAGCGTAACGAGCTTGAAGCCATCCTTTCAAGTATGGAGGAGGGTGTAATTGCTATTGACAGAGATGAAAAAATCATCAGTATAAATCCGGCAGCCGCCAGGATGTTTAAAAGCAATCCGTCTAATTTAGAACAGCGAAGCATTCAGGAAGTGATCCGAAACCCTGAGCTGCAGAAAATTGTAAAAAGCGTTCTTAAAAGCGGTGACCATACAGAAGGCGATATCGTTCTTTATCAGAATGAGGAAAGCATTTTGAATATTCAGACCACTTCACTCCGAGGTGAAGGTGAAAAGTTTATAGGCATGCTTGTTGTATTGAACGATGTGACCCGGCTAAGGCACCTGGAAAATATGCGGAAAGAATTTGTATCCAACGTTTCCCATGAAATCAAAACACCTTTGACAGCAATAAAAGGCTTTGTTGAGACTTTAAGTCACGGAGCAGTAAATAATCCTGACGAAGCTAAACGTTTTTTAAATATTATCGAAAAACACGTTAATCGCCTGGTCTCTATAATAGAAGATCTTATGCGCCTTTCAGCAATTGAACAGAGAGATAAAATTGAAGGGATAAAGCTGAAAAAAGGAAAAATCAGGAGCGTTATTAAAACAGCCATTCAGGTCTGCCAGGAAAAAGCAGAAGCAAAAAAAATAAAGGTCAATCTGATATGTCAGGAAAATATTTCTGCAAGAATAGATCCTCCACTTTTTGAACAGGCTGCGGTAAATCTTCTTGATAATGCTATTAAGTATAGTGATAAAGACGGCCTGGTTCAGATTGAGGCAATTGTTACGGATACCGAGGTCTGTATAAGTTTTAAGGATCACGGCATTGGAATTCCCCCAAAACATCTTCCCCGTCTTTTTGAAAGATTCTACAGAGTGGACAAAGCTCGAAGCCGTAAGCTCGGGGGCACAGGGCTGGGCCTTGCCATTGTTAAGCATATTATACAGACTCACAGGGGATACGTAACAGTTGAGAGTAATCCTGGCAAAGGAAGTAATTTTTTTATTCATCTGCCTAAGCTATAGGTAAGGAATTGCTACGCTCAAATCAATATAAACAAAATGAAAAAAGGTTGGAACATGTTTTATGAAAAAAATATGCCTGATGAAAAATCCCATACAGGAGTATGCATGGGGATCCCATACCGCTATTGCTGATCTTGTGGGCAATAAATCTCCTTCAACAAAACCCCAGGCGGAACTGTGGATGGGTGCGCACCCCAAGGCCCCTTCTTTAATAAAATATGATGACAAGTGGCTATCTTTGTTTGAATTGATAAAACAATTCCCGGTAGATATTCTTGGGGAAGATATAGCTGCAAAATTTGACAGCAAACTCCCATATCTTTTCAAAGTCCTTGCTGCATCAAAGCCTCTTTCCATACAAGCACATCCAGGCATCAAACAGGCAAAACAAGGCTTTGCAAGAGAAAACAGACTCAGTATACCGTTAGGTTCTCCAAACAGAAACTATAGAGATGAAAACCACAAGCCCGAGTGTATTTGTGCTTTGACACCTTTTCTGGTTTTATATGGTTTTCGCAAAATTTCGGAAATCATTTTTCTTATGGAGAAAATTTGTCTGAAAGTTTTATACATAGAACTTGATAATCTTAAAAGACAACCAGATTCAGAAGGTCTGAAAAGTTTTTTTCGCTCTCTTATAACAATAAACGGCCGGAGAAAAAAACAAATCATAGAGCTTGCGATAACAAATGCGCAAAAACTATCAAAAGCTAATCCTGGCTTTAAATGGATGATAAATCTTTACAAAGAGTATCCTGATGATATGGGAATCTTTGCACCAATTCTTTTGAATTTAATTTCTCTTAAACCCGGACAGGCTCTTTTTCTCCCTTCAGGAGAGCTTCACGCATATCTCAATGGCCTTGGAGTAGAATTGATGGCAAATTCAGACAACGTACTTAGGGGCGGGTTAACAAAAAAACACATTGATGTTCCGGAACTTTTAAACGTACTTAACTTTGAAAAAACGGATGTTAATATTCTTTTATCGCAAAATGATAATGATTGTGAAGGAATTTACCACAGTATGGCCGAGGAATTTGTTCTGTCTGTGATTTCTGATGAAAAAAACATATCATATACAAGCCCTGAAAAAAGAAGTGTTGAAATAATTC
>JAJSZP010000053.1 GCA_030262775.1 Deltaproteobacteria bacterium
TTACTGTTTTCGACAACAATATAGCCTTTCTTGTCAAACATCCACGAAACACAGCCGTTTTCACCTAAATTCCCTCCTGATTTGCTTAAAATGTAGCGAATATCGGCAACAGCCCTGTTTTTGTTATCTGTAAGTGATTCAATTAAAATAGCTGTGCCACCCGGGCCGTACCCTTCGTAAATAATATCTTCGTAATTTACTCCTTCGAGTTCTCCGGTCCCCTTTTTTATGGCTCTTTCAATATTGTCCTTAGGCATATTTTCACTTTTTGCAGCCAGGATTGCCGTTCTCAGCCTTGGGTTTGATGCTGGGTCTCCTCCTCCTCCCATACGAGCTGCTACAGTAATTTCCTTTATAAGTTTCGTAAAAATTTTGCTGCGTTTGGCATCGGTTGCGCCTTTTTTATGTTTTATGGAAGACCACTTGCTATGACCTGACATATTTTTCTCCTGAATCTTTAATTTCTCCCAAATTTCTACTTTCCAGTTTCAAGCCGTGAACGGCTACTCTTTATCAAATCCAATTATATAAATCTCTTTACTTGCCTTTCGGCTGCTTTGTGGTTTGAAAATCCTGCTTTTTTTAAAACCGGCCTTTACTAAATCTAAAAATTTATTAAAATCTTCACCCTGAAAAATTTTGCAAACAAATGATCCTCCGGGCGTCAGAATTTTTTGAGCTATGCACAGAGCTGCTTCGCAGAGGTTAAATGATCTCGCAGCATCAACACTTTTATTTCCAGTTGTAGCCGGCGCCATATCACTTAAAATAACGTTAAAATTTTTTCCTGTTAACTCATAAAACTCATTATCAATAGAGAGAATATCTGCGGTATATATCCTGGCGTTTGACGGGATCTTTACAGATAAAGGCTTCAGGTCAACTCCGATTACCAGGCCCTTTTTACCAGTCAGCTCTACTGCATAGATAAGCCAGGATCCTGGCGAACAACCCAGATCAAGAATTCTGTATCCTTTTTTAATTAAATTGTATTTTTGCTGTATTTCTTTAAGTTTATAAACCGATCTTGCCGGAAAATTTTCTTTTTTAGCCTTTGTGGAATAATAATCTTTCCACCCCTTATTTTTTGATTTGTATTGCATCATTAATTTTCAAAATAAGATTTCGATAGCTTCTGATACTGTTTTTACCCCTATAACGTTTATACCTTTTACTTCGGTCATGCGCTTCAGGTTGCTTTCCGGCACGAGACACCTTGAAAAACCCATTTTTTTTGTTTCATTAACCCTGGTTTCAATATGGCTCACAGCTCTGACTTCACCTGTCAATCCTACTTCACCAAGAACGAGAGTTGCATCAAAAACAGGTTTATCCAAAAAGCTTGATGCGATGGCAGAAACAATTCCCATATCAATTGCCGGCTCATCTACTTTTACACCCCCGGCCACATTCATGAAAATATCGTGCCCCATTAAATCCATACCTAATTTTTTTTCCATAACAGCCACAAGCAGAGCAACCCGATTTGGGTCAATACCAAGGACTGTCCTTCTGGGTGTTCCAAAATTTGTACTGCTGGCCAGAGCCTGAAGCTCAACAAGTATCGGCCTTGTACCTTCCATGCTGGCAGTTACAACTGATCCTGGTGTGTTTACAGGACGTTCTGAAAGAAATACTGCGGAAGGGTTTACAACTTCTTCAAGGCCCATTTCATTCATTTCAAATACGCCTATTTCATTGGTCGAGCCAAATCTGTTTTTGACGGCACGCAAAATTCTGAAAACATGATTTCTATCGCCTTCAAAATAAAGAACCGTATCCACCATATGTTCCAGAAGTCTGGGCCCGGCTATGGCGCCATCTTTTGTGACATGGCCTACCAGAAGTGTCGGAATGGATGTTTTTTTGGCCATTAGCATCAATTGAACTGTGGATTCCCTGACCTGGCTTACGCTTCCGGGAGCAGAACTCAGATCCGCACTGAACATTGTCTGGATTGAGTCAATTACAATGACATCAGGCAAGGTTGATTTAATCATCGACAGAATCGAATCTATATCTATCTCTGAAACTACTAATAGATCATGGGAGGCCGCAGAGAGTCTTTTGCTCCGCATTCTTATCTGTCTGATTGATTCCTCGCCGGAAATATAGAGCGCCTTATGTCCCCTGGTTGCAAGACCGTCCAGAGCCTGCAGCACAAGGGTAGATTTGCCGATTCCGGGGTCTCCGCCTATCAAAACAAGGGTTCCTGGAACAAGGCCTCCCCCCAGTACCCTGTCAAACTCTCTTATACCGGTGAAAAGACGATATTCATCCTCAAGTTCAATGGAATCAATGGACACGGGTTTTGTCTGTGAAGATGACAGGGTTAGTCTTGCGCCTTGAATTGGTTTTGAAGTTTTTGTTTCTTCCACAAAGGTATGCCACTGTCCGCAGTCAGGGCATTTGCCCATCCATTTAGGTGTCTGATATCCACATCCCTGGCAGCAAAAGATTGTTTTAAAATTTTTTTTCATGTTATAAATTTATATGATAGAGTATGTATAATCGTTATTGTTTGACATTTAAATTTATATCATGTCATTTATATACTTACAAGTAACCGTTTACAGTTAACGGTTGATCAAAACATAAAACCCTGAACGGTGAACCACGAATCCTAAACCCTGAACCCTGAACCCATATGATTGATTATCACGTACATACCTCTCTTTGCAACCATGCGGAAGGTGTCATGGAAGCATATATACAAAAAGCCGTAGATATAGGCTTAAGAGAAATATGCTTTCTGGATCATCTTATTATTTCAGAGCCGGGAAATAAACTCTCTATGACACCTGGCGAGGTGCCGTTTTATTTTCAGGCAATTCAGCTTTTTCAACATAAATACAGGGACATTATTAATGTTAAAGCCGGTCTGGAGGTTGATTTTTATCCGGAGCATACCAACTTTATTAGTGATATTATTGGGATGTATTCATTTGATGTTATTGGAAGTTCTCTGCATTTTCTTGATGGCGTTAACGTAGTAAGTCATGGCTCACAATGGAGCCGGGGAGAAAATGACACAGATTATATTTACGGCCTTTACCTTGAAAAGTTTGATAAAATGCTGGATTATAATTATTATGATATAATATGTCATTTTGATTTGTTGAAAAAATTTGGAAGAAGGCCTTTAAAAACTTTTGATAAAGAAATAAATGAGCTATTATCAAAGATAAAAAAGAAGAATTTATCACTGGAGCTTAATACAAGCGGATATAATCATCCAGTCAATGAGGCTTATCCTTCCAGAAAAATTATAGAAAAATGTTTTGAAAAGGAAATTTTTTTTACTCTTGGGTCAGATGCTCATAAGCCTGAGAGCGTTGGTCAGCATTATGGCAAGGCATTGCCATTGCTTATTTCGGCTGGATACAGTCAGATAGCCACATTTGAAAAACGATGCCAAGGTTTGATCCCCATTGTAAGTTTTTGAGTGTTAAATCGACAGGGGCTGGAATGACAGAAACTCAAACAAGGCAAAAAGCCTGATCTCTCAATTATCAGCAAGCCGGATCTGGAGAAAGTTAACAGAACTGTAATGGCAATTGAAGGCTTTATCAATCTCGCAGGCATTATTGCTATGTGCCTACTTCAATATCCGGCCCTCACACAGGCTCAGGCGATATGGAACAGTTACCAGGGCTGGCTAAGAACACGTTCATCTGACATTCCGTCAGAAGGGGTTGTCCAATATGAATTGTCAAAAAATTTTGGTAAAATTAAAATATGATTAGGACAGATAATAAAAATCATACCATTCCTGATTCTTCATTTTCAGAATGCAAACGTTGTGGAACCTGATTGAAGATCATCAATCTCGTTGTTCGTATGATAAAATCAGGTATTTTGTTAAGGAAGTTGATGGAGAAAAAAAGAATGAGGCAATAAAGGGTATATATGATATTCTTGGTTATGATGATTCTATACGCGAACTCGTTGTTAAAAAAGGAAAAATGGATCCAGAGAACCTGGACTTTCTTTTTGGACGACCTGTTAAGGCAACCATTAGAAGATTTGGATTAAAGGTTGAAAAAAAAGATGATAAATATTATCTGTCACCCAAATAAGGTTCAGGCAAATAAAGTTCAGGCCTTCTGTTGGGGAGGAAAAATCGCATCCTGTGATTTCTTACCCTGTTAAGCTCATCCATCTTAAGATCATAAATCAGCATTCCTTGTTTTCCGTTTAAGTTTTTTGATAGAACCTCGCCTGACGGACCAATTATCATGGCAATACCAGGAAAACCAAGTCCTTTTCCATTATCACCGGTCTGGTTGCATGCAATAACGAAAAGGCCGTTATCATATGCCCTGGCAGGAAGATGCCGCATCCAAGATCTGAATTTCTCATCTGGCGTTCCTCGCGGTGATGCATGTGGGATGAAAATAATATCAGCTCCGTTTATTGCCATATAGGTAGAAAGCTCGGGAAAGTGGGCATCATAGCAAAGCTGGATGCCAAATTTAACTCCATGCGACTCAAACAGGGGAATTTTGTTTCCTGGTGTAAAAATGGTGCGTTCAGGCGGAGAAATATGCAGCTTACGATAAACACTTAGGGGTTCATGAGGCTTTATGACCAGATGGCTTGCAAATATTCTTCCCTTGCTATCCTTTTCAGCAATTCCAGCCAGAATTACAATAAGTTCGGATTCAGCCAGTTTTACGATTTCTCTTGTTATCGGCCCTGGAACTGGTTCTGCCGCATCAATTATGTCTTCCCTGGTACTATAACCCGTAATGTTCATCTCAGGGTAACAGATTATAGATGCACCTTTTTTTTTAGCTTCCCCTGCCAACCTGACCATTTGATCAAGGTTATGCCTGATTTTATTGACAGGCGAGTGCGAAATTACTGCTGCAATGCGTATATCTTTCATAAGCGGAATTTAAACCCTAAAGGTCAAAGTGAGCCTTTATTTTATACACCTTTGTAGCGGGCAGGTTTATTATGTCTTTTATGCCGGTTTCCTGAAATATATTTTTGAGGTTTTTCTCTATCTCCTCCATGCTTGGAGCAATAAAGGTAAACCAAATGTTAAATTCACTGTTCCGTTGATAATTGTGAGTTACTCCGTGATATTGGTTGACTATGGAGGCAAAACGGTCAATTTTTTCCTCTTCTACTTTTGCTGCGCAAAGTGTGCTCACGAATCCTAATTTTTCAGGAACAAAATTACCTCCTATTCGACGAATTATTTTATTTTTTTTTAACCTGGCAAGTCGTTTTATAACATCGTTTTCAGAAAGACCAAGATCATCGGCAATGGCAAGGTAGGGACGTGAGGTTATTGGAAAGTCAGACTGTATGCGGTTTAGAATAGCTCTATCTGTATCATTCATTGGAGGCATGTATTTTTTCCTCTTTATTTTTTTTATATAAATGAACATTTACTTTTCTATTTCTCGGACCATCAAATTCGCAGAAAAATATTCCTTGCCACGTACCCAGCACAAGTTTCTCATTTTCTATCGCGATTAGTTCAGAAGCTCCTACAATTGTCGATTTTATATGAGCAGGAGAATTTCCTTCAAGATGCCTATATTCAGCTTCCCAGGGGATGATTTTGTTTAAAATCATTAAAATATCGGATTTAACGCTTGGATCAGCGCTTTCATTAATCGTAACTGCCGCAGTAGTATGAGGCACATAAAGCATACAAAAGCCTTTTTTTATACTAGAGGATCTAATCAAATCATGTATCTCTGAAGTAATATCAATTAGTTCTGTTTTAGCTCTGGTTTTAACTTTAAGTATCATTTTGCCTCCAGAAAAAAAAGGCCCTGCTTTTTAAAGCAGAGCCTTTTTTGAAGAATCAGATTTTCAATTTTCAGATTAGACACATCCGGTCGGTTTTGGAAGAGCAGCCATCTTACAGGCTCCCTTGCCTGGTCCAGACGGATAAAGCTCATATATATGCTTCAGTTTGAAGCCTGTAACCTTGGAAAGGACACGAACCATCGGTGCAATACCGTTTTTTTCATAGTAATCCCTGAGCACTTGAACGAGCTTCATGTGCTCATCATTTAACTCCTCAATGCCTTCTTCCTTCTTAACATGCTGCAACCACTCTGGACAGTAGTTATTAAAATCATCAATAAATCCGTCCTCATCTACGGTAAATGTTACTCCCCCATATTCTACTTGTGGCATTTAACAATCCTCCTTTAGTATAAATAATTTTTCATACGGCCTACGGCCTTTAGCTCCACTTTTTTTGTTTATCTATATTTATTATCTTATTATTTAGTTAATGTCAATACGAAAAAATATAAATATTATATCGTAACGACTCAGGTTGTCAGATTCACGGTTGGTTGCTTTGAACTAATATTCTTTTGGCATATTATCCAACTCTGCCAGTGTAAAGACAGGACCATCTTTGCATACATATTTTTTTCCGATATTACATCGGCCGCATATCCCTATGCCGCATTTCATTCTCATTTCAAGTGACATTATTATATGATCGTGGGCGTATCCGAGTTTGTCAAGCACGGGCTGAGTAAACTTGATCATAATGGGGGGGCCGCAGATTAAAGCATATGTATCTGAATCCCAGGGCGGAGCTTTTTGTTCGGTAATAGTCGGTACAAAACCGACATTGTATTTCCAGTCCGGGTCATCTGTGCTATCCACAGTAATATGCATATTTATATCATCACGAGTTTCCCACTCTGCCAGTTCATCCCTGTAAAGTAGCATGCCGGGAGATCTGGCACCGTATATAACATTAATATCTTTAAAATTCATACGATTTAAAGGATCAAGCATATATGCTATGGATGAACGGAGAGTAGTAAAGGCAAAGCCGCCGCCGATTATTACTATTTTTTTACCTTTCAATGTATCCCAGAGATGGCGACCAAGCGGCCCGCGGACGCCTATAATATCGCCAGCCTTCATTGAATGGAGACAAGTTGTAACCAGTCCGACCTTATTGACAGTGAACTTTAGATATCCTTTTTCTGTTGGAGACGATGCAATCCCAATAGGTATTTCACCCTTTCCTGCCACAGAAAGTTCGGCAAACTGACCCGGCATATAAGAAAATTTTTCTTCATCATCGGGGTTTAAAAAAACCAGCTTGAATGTTTTAAGATTTTTATCTTCGGTTTCAGTGATTATTTCATCAATACAAACCGGATAAGGCAGGTAAGGATTTTGCAAAGTATTCCTCCAGTTGAGCGATTGAGGTTACAAATTGTCAACCCTCATATTTATTCATCATATCGCAGACCCTTCGTATATCTATATTAACCGGACATAATCGAATGCAGCGTCCACATCCGACACATTGTATCCCATCATCGTATTTGTCTACATAATATTTAAGTTTGTGCATGAAACGCTGGCGAACTCTTTGCATCTTGGTGTTTCTCGGATTGTATCCAGTGCCGTGAAGCGTAAACAAAGGAAACATACAGCTATCCCAGTTGCGCATACGTATGCCTAAATTTTTGCTGACTTCATCCTGTATGTCAAAACACCAGCATGTTGGGCATGCATAGGTACATGTACCGCAGTTTATGCATGCAAAAGCTATTTCCTCCCAAAAGGGTGCGGCATATAGATCAATGGCAGATCTGTTTTTTAGCTGATCAGTTGAGACAAAAGAGGCTATTTTTTTTTCTGCCTTTATTTTCATGTTTTTGATTATTTTTTCTGCGGCAACAGGGTCGGTCTCGGTTTCCCATCCGGCAGATTTTATAAAGTTTTCACCCCCTGGAGTTAAAATTTTTGCAATAAAGTTTTCCCCTTCATCAACGAGGAGCAGATCAAGTCCATCTTCGTGAAAAGGCCCGCAGCCTGTGCTTGTACAGAAACATGTGCTGCATGGATTGCTGCACGCCAGTCCTACAAATGTCGTTGATTCATAGGCGCGCAGCCAGTAAGGGTCTTTATATTCAGGTGTGTCAAAGTTGCGTTTAACAAGTTGAAAGGATGCTGCATCACATGGCCTTATTCCTATTAAAGCCTGCGGCGAATAATCTTTATTTATTTCTTTTAATATATGATGTTGTTCTTTGCTTTCATCTAACGAATATTCGAACATTGTTTCAGATTGTGAAAAAACAATGGATTTTGGCGAAAGAAGTGTATTAAGATAATTAAGATCCGGGAGTTCACCTTTACTGAGTTCTTTAAAAACATGATGTTTATTATTCTTTACGGGACCAAATAATCTATAATTTCCATATAAATTTTCGAGTCCGCCGGTCCAGCTTTTTTTGTCGATATTTATTAACCGCATAAAATTTGCCTTTATTTAATAAAATCTTCCGGATCATCAGGTCTGTATGTATCAAGCGGCGGCCGTTCATCTAAGGACAGACCTGCCTCCCAGCCATAAAGTTCAAGACAGTCCTTTTCCAGTTTTTTTGTGAATGTCCTTACTTTTATTCCCATGGGACATGCACGCTCACAAGCGCCGCAGTCAGTACACCTGCCTGCGCAGTGATAAGCCCTTAAGAAGTGAAATGTCCTTGTATCAACAGGGTTTGTGCTTTTACCTACCCACTGTGGCCTTGATTCGTCCACAAAGCATGTGGGGCAGTAGCAGAGAGGGCATGCATTCCTGCAAGCATAACAGCGAATGCATTCAGACAGGATCTCATCGAAATAGTTCCATTTATCTTCAATCGCCATGGCTTCGATTTTACGCACATCCTCATATCTATCTATATCTTTTTGTTCATCTAAAAGATCGGCCGCAAGCTCGTCGTAAATAACGGGATTCCTGTGTATGCATATTTTGCAGTTTTTCTGTAACACATTATTTTTATTTAAGGTCTTCTCAAAACCTTCTCCTTTTACAATTATCTTTTCTTCGTGTTCCGAGATTTCATTTATTTCATTTTCAAACATAGAAGTTATTTTATTTTTATCAATCATTCCTTTGCACGGCACACCAATTATAAAAAGCTGCTCCCTTTTTATCTTGTTTTCTATTATATGAGTTACAATATTCCTTGAATCGCATCCCTTGGCAATTATACCTATTTTTTCTTTTCTGTCGGTCAGATAGTTTGCCAGATTTATCCCGCAGTTGCTGTCCCATACAAGTTCTTTTACATCTTCCGGCATTTTTACAAAACATGGCTCATTCATCATGGGAACGGTTCCCTTACGGAAGCCGATGACCATTTCAACTTTTTTTTCTTTTAAGAGTCTTGCCGATATTTCTTTAATTTTTGCTGTATATTCTGGCATATGCATATTAAGCAACCTTATAATAGTTCACAGTCTGTAGTCTGTAGTTTAAAGTTTTTTCAATGAACCATGCAAGGGCTGAAGCATTTTAATCGTAAACGGCTACATGAACCGAGCCCCTTATTTTTATATTTTGATCAACCGTTAACCGTAAACGCCTCTTTTTATCCCCTGTTTCCTCGGACCCAGCTCCTTTACTGCCAAGGTGACTTTTTTAACTACGCTTGTGAACTTTGTGGATTCAGCAGAGGATATCCATGAAAAATGGAGACGTCCAGGCTCAATTCCCATATATTCTATAAGATTTTTAAAAAGAGCGAATTTCCGACGGGCATAATAATTACCTTCCAGATAATGGCAGTCTCCCGGATGACATCCTGAGACCCAGACCCCGTCCGCGCCTTTCATGAATGCAGCCAGAATAAACTTTGGGCTCATCCTGCCGGCGCATGGAATTCTTATTGCCCTGACATTGGCTGGATACTGCATACGGCTGACACCCGCGAGGTCAGCGGCTCCATAGCTGCACCAGTTGCACAAAAAACAGACTATTCTGGGTTCCCAATCTTCCATTATTTTTTTCTCCATAGCTGCGCGCCCAGCTTAACCGACTGGCATTAGAGGACAGCGAAAAAGCCGCCTGGTTCAACCTGTTGTTAACCCTACCTTTCCAGAAGAGTTTTACTCCACACAATACGTTGATATAGCAGTTCTGCAAAAATAATCATGCCTATACCTAAGTTGAGCATTTTAGCGAGGAATGGCAAGAAATACTCTGAGATAATGCCTTGCTTTGATATTTTGTAACTATGATGACTTCAGATTGACGTTTAAAACTTGGTAAAAATAGAAGGTTATGGGGGACAATTGCTCATCGCAACCCTTTGCAGATAAATGATTAACGATTTTGAGCAGCCATAACTTGTAAACTCACGTTAGGTTATAAATTCAGAGTATAAAATGAAAAAATATTCACTGTTGGATAAGCAGTCAATACTTAAATGCGCTAAAAAAACCTGCCTCCAATTTATTACGATATTGATGAAAAATTAACATCTAATAAGAAGGAAGGATGCAATCATATTCAGTAAAGCAAAGCATAATTGAAGGTGAATTGGAAGTCAAAGAATTTTTCGGGTATGCGCAAAACAACGCCGCTCAATTTGAAGCATATGAAATGGAAAGAGATATATTGGAAGGTGAAAAAGGCGTAATGACTTTAGATGCGCAAGCAAATTTTCCCAAACGTTGTTATTCATATTTGTTGCAGGAATGTATGGATTCTTTTGGTATTCGCAAGCGTTTTGACAACGCAGCGATTTTATTGAAAAATCTTTTGGCCCATCTTTGTGATTTTAAAAAATCGTTCTAATAATATCAATGAGTTATATTTTCGTAAGGCATTACATTGAGAAAATGCAGTTTGCAACACATTGATTTTGTTGGTAAATTATTTTATGGTTCCATAAAATATGCTCTTAAAATACACTTTTTTGATAGTTTTTCACAAAGATGGGTTAAGTGAATGCCATTGTGTATCCATTTGCCCTCAAAACTTTGTAGTGTCAACTATCTAAAAATATTGCAAAAAAATATTAAGCGATGAGATTTTATTTTTTTATCTTGTTCCTGAGACTGAGCCATTTCTCTAATTTTTTCTTTATTGTTTTTTCATACCCCCTGTCAGTTGGGAAATAATATCGCTGATTCTGTAGCTCTTCAGGTAAATATTTCTGATGAATATATGCGTCCTTAAAATTATGTGCGTATTTGTAGCCTTTTCCGTATTCCAACTCTTTCATAAGCCCTGTGGGCGCATTTCTTATATGTAGAGGAACGGGAAGCGCACCTGTATTTTTGATAGTATTTTTTATTTTTCCGGAGGCCATATATATGCTGTTACTTTTAGGCGCGGTGGCAAGATAGACGGCAGCCTGAGCGAGAGCCAGGTCGCCTTCCGGGTAGCCAAGAAATCTAAATGCCTCCATGGCGTTCAAAGCAACTTCGAGCGCATTAGAATCTGCGTTTCCCACATCTTCAGAAGCGAATCTTACCATTCTGCGAGCCAGATACAACGGGTCTTCACCTGCCAAAAGCATACGTTCGAGCCAATAGAGAGCTGCGTCGGGATCACTGCCCCGCAGGCTTTTGTGAAACGCGGAAATAAGATTATAGTGCTCTTCACCGGATTTGTCATAAACAAGACTTTTTTTCTGAAGAGCAGACTCTAAATCTTTGATAGTTATAGGCTGTTTTTTCTTTTTATCTGAAATATTTTTTTCCGATGATAGAAGGGAAGCTGTTGCCTCAAGATTGTTTAAAGCTGTACGTGCATCTCCATCTGCTATTTGTATAAGATATAATAGGGCATCTTTTGATAAAATAAGGTTTAAATTTCCAAGGCCTTTTTTGCTGTCTTTAAGCGCTCTGTTAATTATGGCATGGATATCATCCTGCGAAAAAGTCTTTAAAACAATTACACGGCATCTTGACAAAAGGGGCGCTATAACTTCAAAGGAGGGATTTTCAGTTGTAGCTCCGATCAGGGTTATCAACCCGCTTTCAACGTGATGAAGAAATGCATCCTGCTGTGCCTTGTTGAACCTGTGTATTTCATCTACAAAGAGAATGGTTTTTTTTCTATAAAAACTTTGCTGATTTTTTGCCTCTTCAATAACGGCTCTTATTTCTTTTATTCCTGAAAGGACAGCGGAAAAATGGACAAAATAAGATTTTGTTTCACCCGCTATTATTCTGGCGAGAGTTGTTTTGCCGCATCCTGGAGGGCCCCATAAAATCATTGAGAAAATCCGGTCTTTTTCAATGGCGTTACGGATAAGGCTCCCTTTGCCGACAACATGTTTTTGACCTGCAAACTCTTCAAGGCTTTTTGGTCGCATTTTTTCTGCAAGAGGCCTTGATGCCTGCGCTGCTTCTCGCGCTCTTTGTTCAAAAAGATCCAGGTTATCTTTTTTTCTTACCAAATGAAATTCTCCCTTTTCTCTGGCGGAAGAGCAACCTGACAGGGGTTTTGTCTAACCCTGCGCGTTCACGGATCTGGTTGACAAGATACCTCTTGTATGAAAAATGAACCGCGTCAGGATAGTTTACAAAGCAGACAAAAGTAGGCGGTTTTGCAGTTACCTGGGCAGCATAATAAAATTTAAGCCGTTTTCCACGAAAAAGCGAAGGTTCATTTTTTTTGATTGCCAGTTCCATTATCCTGTTTAATCGACCGGTTGTTATACGTGCTGCATACTGGCTGTAAATTTCATCAACATACGTAAATATCCTCGGAACTCTCAGGCCGGTAAGAGCAGAGATAGTAATGGCTGGTGCAAAACTTAAAAATTTTGACTCTATTCTTAATTGTTCATAATATTTTTTTGCGGTTTTACTGTCTTTTTCAACAAGATCCCATTTATTAAGTAGCATTATACAACTGCATTTTTTCTCAAAAGCATATCCTGCGATATTTATGTCCTGTTCTGTAATTCCCTCGTCTGCATCCATGATTATAAGGGCAACATCACATCTGTCAAGGCTCCTTAACGCTTTGATTATTGAAAACTTTTCAATTTTTTTTGATACTTTTCCTTTACGCCGGATGCCTGCGGTATCTATAAGAAGATATGACTTTCCGTTGATCTTGCAGACAGAGTCAATTGCATCACGTGTTGTTCCCGGAATATCGCTCACAAGCAGGCGTTTTTCACCCAGGATGCGGTTTATGAGAGATGATTTGCCGACATTCGGTCTGCCCACGACAGCGAGCTTTATTATATCTTCTGTTTGCACTGAGTCAGATTTTGGAAATGCCAGTATCAGATCGTCGAGAAAATCATTCACACCATAGCGGTGTTCAGCAGAAACAGGATATAATTTTTCTATGCCAAGGCTGTAAAAATCATAAAGATTTGTTTCCTGTTCAAGACCGTCTATTTTATTAACAGCATAAAAAATCGGTTTTTCTGTTGTACGAAGAATTTCGACAATATCTCTATCATAGGGTGATATCCCGGTTTTGCCATCAAGCAGGAGAATTATAACATCAGCATCTTCTATGGACAGAAGTACCTGAAAGCGGATTTCATTTGCAAAATCATCCTTATTATCACTCAAAAAACCTCCTGTATCAACCAGGGTGAAAGCAACCTCATCCCAGGCAGCATCGCCGTAATTCCGGTCTCTTGTGACACCGGGAAAATTGTCGACAATGGCATTTCTTGATTTGGTAATGCGGTTGAAAAAGGTAGATTTGCCGACATTCGGGCGGCCAACAATTGCAACAACAGGTTTCATGGTTTCACATACATTTCTATAAGCTCAGGCAAAAATAAATTATAGTTGTTTTGTTTTAAAATTATATGATAAGTAATATGTTTATATCTTTCAACAATAAAGATTAATGGCAAACCAAAAAGTTTAACAAACAAGTAAAAAAGAACACAGTTATCATGATAATAATAGGTATTGAAACTTCCTGTGATGAAACCGCGGCATCAATAGTTGTTGATGGCTCTGAAATTTTATCTTCTGTAGTGTCTTCTCAAGTGGATGTGCATCATAAATATGGCGGCATTGTGCCTGAGCTCGCCTCAAGAAAACATATAGAAGACATTGTGCCAATTGTAAATGAAGCGGTCAGTAAAGCTGATATTAATTTTAAACAAATTAATGCATTGGCTGTAACCCAGGGACCGGGGCTTATAGGCTCATTAATAGTAGGTTTTTCATTTGCAAAATCATTTGCATATACGCTTGATATTCCATGGATAGGCGTAAACCATCTTGAGGGGCACATAAATTCTGTTTTTCTGGAATCAAATCCGCCGACATTTCCTTTTGTATCACTTTTGGCTTCAGGTGGTCATACAAGCGTCTATTATGTTAAAGATCATACAGAGATGGAACTTATGGGGCAGACAAGGGATGATGCTGCCGGCGAGGCTTTTGACAAAGTCTCAAAAGCAGCAGGCCTCGGATATCCTGGCGGGATCGTTATAGACAGACTGGCTAAAAATGGAGATCCGTCGAAAATAGTTTTTCCACGAGCATTTCTTGATAAGTCCGGCTTTGACTTCAGCTTCAGCGGCATAAAAACTGCGGTAAACCGATATATTCAGACACACGGTGATGAATATAAAAACCAACTTTCCGATATTCTTGCAGGGTTTCAGGAGTCAGTTGTTGATGTTCTTTCATACAAAGTTTTAAACGCAGCAATGGAAATGGGTTGTAATCAGATTTCTATAGTTGGAGGTGTGGCGGCGAACAGCAGATTAAGAGAAAAAGTCAAGCATGATGCCGGACCAAAAGGAATCAAAGTCTATATACCTTCGGTTGATCTCTGCGGGGATAATGCAGCCATGATTGCAGCTACAGGTTATCATTACTTAAAGAATGGAAAGACTTCAGACATTAGTGATGATGTGTATTCGAGAATTAAAATTTAGGAATTAAAACAGCATGTTTCATTACAAACAAAAAGTAGTTGCCACTCTTCATTTTCAGTGTCACCGGCAATGGTCAGTAACCCGAAATGTCCGGCCTCTTGCAGGAGTGTTTCAAGATCAGACGGCCCGTTATCAAGCCCGATGCGCAGCACATGTTCCCTGTTAAAACCGATGGTTGGTACCAGGTCGAATGCGGGGCTCAGTTTTCAGCCATCATCATTGTGCAGCATAATGAAATTTTTCAGGTGGTCATCGGTATTGCCAATCAGCGTCTGCGGAGAACCTTTTTCCATTTTACTGTACGACTGGCGGGTTAAGCCAAGCCTTTGTGCGAACAGTTCCTGGCTTTCGTTGCGAGCCAGGCGTGCCTCTTTCAATCTTTCTCCAAGCC
>JAJSZP010000054.1:0-13331 GCA_030262775.1 Deltaproteobacteria bacterium
TTTTTAAAAATAAACTTTTTAAGGAATTTTGATTTATGAAATTTATTACAGATCTTCATGTTCATTCTAAATTTGCAAGAGCAACAGCAAAAAATATGGATCTTGAGAATTTATATATTTCAGCTCAACTTAAAGGAATAACGGTTGTCGGAACTGGTGATTTTACACATAATGGATGGTTTTCGGAAATAAAAGAGAAATTGCAACCGGCCGAGGAAGGACTTTTTAAACTAAAAAATGAATTATCTCAAAAATGCGATGAAAAAGTTCCATTATCATGCCGCAATAAAGTCCGTTTTCTTTTAACTTCAGAAATCAGCAATATATATAAGAAAAATAATAAAACCCGAAAAAATCATAATCTTGTATTTATGCCTGATCTTGATTCAGTATATAATCTGAATTTAAAGTTAGATAAAATTGGTAACATAAAATCAGATGGACGTCCCATTCTTGGTTTAGATGCCAGGGATCTTCTGGAGATAGTTCTCGAAATATCAGAATCAGCGCTTTTTATACCAGCTCATATATGGACCCCATGGTTTTCGCTTTTTGGTTCAAAATCAGGTTTTGATTCCATTGAAGAATGTTTTGAAGATCTTTCTAATTATATTTATGCTGCAGAGACAGGTCTTTCTTCAGATCCACCTATGAACTGGAGGGTTTCAGGGCTGGACGGTCTTACGCTTGTATCAAATTCTGATGCTCATTCCCCTTTTAATCTCGGCAGGGAAGCGAATATTTTAAACACAGGCCTTTCTTATCCAGATATTATATCGGCAATAAAATCAGGGAATCCAGGAGAATTTTTAGGAACTTTCGAGTTTTATCCTGAGGAGGGGAAGTACCATCTTGACGGACACAGAAAATGCAAGGTTTGTTTAAAACCAAGCCAGAGTTTAGCAAATAACGGTTTGTGTAATGTGTGTGGAAAACCCCTGACTCTTGGCGTATTATACAGGGTTGAAGAGTTGGCAGACCGACCCGAAGGCTTTAAACCGGAAAAATCACATCCATATTACAATCTTGTTCCTCTCGCGGAAATATTATCAGAAATTTTAAATGTAGGACCAAAATCTAAAAAGGTTCAGCTAAACTATATGTCTGCGCTCGAATCTCTTGGTCCGGAATTTAAAATACTTCATAATCTTTCTATAAATGATATTGAAAAAGCCGGAATTCCTTTACTTGGAGAGGCAGTTAATCGGATGCGCAAAAAAGAGATTACTATTTTTCCAGGCTATGATGGAGAATATGGAAAAATAAAAATTTTCAGACAGGGCGAGAAGGAAAAACTTTTAGGACAAAAACAACTGTTTGAGTTTTCTGTTTCAGATAAAGAAATATTAGAAGAAGATCTGTACATACAAAAAAAGACACCCGATCTTTCCAAAGAGCCAGTTAAAACAAAAGATAAAATACAAAGAAAATCATTTGATATACTTAATAAAGACCAGCTCAAAGCAGTTAAGCATAAAACCGGCCCTTTGTTGATTGTAGCCGGCCCCGGCACAGGTAAAACACTTACACTCACACACAGAATAGCTTATATCATCACAGAAAGAAAAGTTTCGACCGATAATATACTTGCTGTAACATTTACAAACAAAGCAGCTCTGGAAATGAGGGACAGACTTTTATTATTAATGAATAACACAAAAAAGCTGCCTGAAGTTACTACATTTCATTCTTTTTGTTTTAAAATTTTAAAAGATCTGAATAAAGATAAAAATTATACAATAATAGATGATTATGATCAAAAGGTGCTAATAATAGAGGCAGTAAAACAGGCTGAAATTAAAGGAGTTAAAATTTCAACAAAACCATCGGCTTTGTTAAATATGATTGTTTTTGCTAAACAAAACATACTTTCTCCGCAAGATAATTTAAAAGAAATAGCTGAGTCGGAAACAGAAGAATTTTCTGATATCTATAAGGAATATCAAAGTATTTTATCAATTCAGGAGTTATACGATTATGATGATTTGATTTTTAATATGGTAAGGCTGTTAGAATCAGATATGGATTTTTGTAAAAGATATCAAGATAAATACAAATATATATTTATTGACGAATATCAGGATCTAAACCAGGGGCAATACAGAATTATAAAAGCCCTTACAAACCCTGACAGTAATATATGTGTTATAGGTGATCCAGACCAGTCAATATATGGATTCAGGGGTTCGGATGTTCGTTATTTTAAGAGCTTTCTTAGAGACTACCCCGAAGCTGAGGCTATAAATCTAAATCAAAACTATCGGTCAACCGAAACCATACTTGAAGCATCATACCAGACCATAAAAAACCATAGAGATTACGATGAATTGGGTTCTGCCTCACGTGTTTATTCCGATATTAAAGGGTCAAAAACAATAAATATTATTGAGGTTGTTTCGGAAAAGGCTGAGGCTGTGGCTATTGGCAAGATAATTGAAAAAATGGTAGGCGGTACTGGATTTCATTCTATTGACTACGGAAGCGTTGATAGTTCTTGTACAAAAAAACAGATGGGTTTTTCTGATTTTGCCGTGTTGTTTAGATCCTGGATTCAAAGCAGGATCATTGCAGATGTTTTTGACAAGGCCAATATTCCATATCAGATAATAAGCAGAGAAAATGCTTTTAATTCAAAGGGTGTTTTGGAGCTGTTATCTTTTTTGAAAATAATTGATGGGAAAGGTTCTTATGTTGATTTTGAAAGAATTATAGATTTAACAAAACCAGGTATCGGTAAAAAAATCTTGGAAACATTCAAAACATGGTGTTATAAAAACAAATTTTCGCTTAAAGAAGCTATATTAAAAGCTTGTCGTTTTCCTGTTGATAATATGACCAGGTTAAGCCAGAAAAAACTTTATGATTTTATAAATAAAATCTCAAAAACAGAAAAGAAGATTAAAGATTTGACGATTGAGGAAAAGCTTCTGTATTTATCTGAAAAAACAAAAATCAAGGATATAATTACAGAACAAGCCTTAAATGATCTAATTGTTATAACACGTAATCCGGATTTTAAATCCGGCGACTTTTTTTCATCAGTAGCGCTTCATACAGATACGGATATTTATTCCTCCAGGGCAGAAAAAGTTTCACTAATGACTATGCATACAGCCAAAGGTCTTGAGTTTCCGGTGGTTTTTATTATCGGCAGTGAAGATGGGTTTATACCGATGAGAAAATATGGAGATGAAGAACAAGACATTGACGAAGAAAGAAGGTTGTTTTATGTGGCAATGACTCGTGCAAGAGAAAAACTTTATTTTACATATGCAAAAAACCGCAGAGTTTATGGAAAGATACTTGCAAGAGAGGTCTCTCCGTTTATAAACGATATAGAAATGAGCTTAATAAAACATGAAGAGAGCTATTTTAAAAAGACAAAAAAGAAAACCGAGGTTCAGTTACAATTGTTTTAATTTAGGTTAAATCCACAGATTACGCAATGATTTTCGTGAGTTGTTAGGGTCGAATTTCCGACTGTTTGATAGAATAGAAAAGGGCGTTTAAAAATGAAAATATCTGATGAAACAACTGCTGAAGAAGCTATAGATATATGGCGCAACAAAGCCCCAAAAGAACAATTACGACACATTCGACTATCAATTGAAACCCTGGAACTAAGCCAGATGTATTATGAAAACAGAGGAAACGAGAAAGGAGTTATAAGATCTGAAAAAGCAATAGATATACTGATCCTGAGAAGAAAAGCAATAGAGTCATAATTATAGCTTATATGTTTGACATCTTGATTTCTTTCATAACCATCAACTCAATGACAACTCACGGTAAATCCTATCCGCACAGGTTGCATATTTTTGACAAAAATGAAACTCGACCCTGCCGTTGTGATCCGCTCCTTTATCACCACCATTTTTAGATGCCACCGATATTGTTGGTCTATTTTTCGATAGCAAAATGGTGGCCGAGGTTCTAATTATCCAAAAAATATTGAGCATGTAACAAAAATTTAATACTGCCTTAATAACTCTGTAACATTAATGTGGTTTAGTGCTTGTATAATTAATTTCGCATGTATTGAAGAACAATAACACGATAAAATACGAAGTAGGGCTCCGCGCTAAATTGAAAGAGATACTTTTTATAATTTTTGCACTTCTTTTCGTGGCGGGTTTGATCGTCGTACAGTTGATATTAATGAAAGATCGAAACCTTAATGCTGAGCTGTTGATTGATTTATTAAGACGTATCAGTACAAATGAAAAGGATGAAATATCAAAATGATAGAGATAAAACCACTTAACTGTTTAACGTATTGGACTACCAGCATAATGTGGGACAGCCTGTAAATTCAATCGGTTAGCAATTCCTTGGATTTTGCGTGATTGTGGAATTGTCATAGAGATAAAATAGCGAAAAGCGTCCCGCTTTAAGCTGCTATCCATGAATTATGAATTATGAAAAAGAAACGTGTATTGGTCATTGGGCATCTGGCCCCGGATAGTGACGCGGTTTGTTCCGCTATAGGGTATGCCTACTTTAAGAACCATTTGGATAAAACGCGTTTGTATGTCCCTTGCCGGGCCGGCGCATTGAACGAGGAGACAGCTTTCGTTCTTGAAAGCTTTAATATAGAGATTCCCTCGCGTGTAGACAGCGTCGCAGCCACAGTGGAAGATATGGATATAGAAAAGCCGATATCCGTTTCGCCTGAACATATCATGATGGATATCGCCCATCTGATTAAGGATAGAAACATCCAAAGCTTTCCTGTGGTGGATGGGCAGAACAGACTCCTTGGCATTGTGGATAAGATGGATATGGCTGTTTATTACGTGGAACGGCTGGAGATAGAAAACTTATCAGCCATTCCTATCAATCTGAGCCCTTTGATGTCTGCCCTGAACGGAAAAATCCTTGCTAATTCAGGGAAAATAAAATCGCTTCAAGGTGAGATATTTGTTGCCGCCTCCCAGAGAGGGACTACTATTAACAGAACAAAGCAAGGAGATATCGCCATCCTGGGAGATCGGAGCGATGTGCAAATGGATCTGATCAAGGCAGGATGTTCGGCTCTTATCATCACAGGGGACCATTTGGTCAGCAAAGAAGTTTTGCAGTCAGCCAGAGAGAAACAGGTGCTGGTGATCAGTTCGAGCCACCGGACATTTGCTACTGCCAGGCTGATCAACTTGTGTATGCCTATCACACATCTCATGTCAAAAATTGTACCCACAGTAGAGTTGACATCCACCCTAAACGAAGTAAAGGAAAAGGTGCTGGAATCAAAATATCGCTGCGTAATGATTGTCGATGACGATAATCATCTGATTGGTATCATAACCAGGACAGATCTCCTTGATCCAATTCAGAAGCAAGTTATCCTGGTCGATCACAATGAAATATCTCAGGCTGTGAACGGTATAGAGGACGCTGATATCTTGGAAATTATTGATCATCATCGGGTGGGGGATATCTCAACCATAAGGCCCATAACTGTTTATAATGAGCCTATCGGCAGCACCTGTACCATAGTGGCCAGTCAGATATTTTTACACCGGATTGAGATGGTTTCGGATATTGCCGGTGTTCTTCTGTCAGGGATATTGTCTGATACGCTATTGCTGACGCTTTCCACTACCACCGAAAAAGATCGCGAAATAGCCCGCAAATTGGCCAGGGTGGCCGAGCTTGATCTGACGGCATTTGGAAAAGAATTATTAACCTCTAGTATGAACATCAAGTGCAAGACTCCGCGGGAAATTCTTTTCCATGATTTCAAGACCTATCATTTTAATGGAAAAAAGATAGGAGTTAATCAGATAATGAGTCTTGATAATAAGGAAATTGCGTGTGTTGAGCCAGATATTAAGTCAGAGATGGAAAAACTTTGCCGGGATGAGGCATATAACATGGTTGCCATGCTGACAATGAATCCAGTGGAACGGAAAGGGGAAGAGATAATCGTTAAGGGCGACACAAAGATTATTGAAAAGGCATTTGGGGTAACGGTAAAGGATGATAAGTGTTTTGTTCCGGAAATCATGTCACGAAAAAAAGATTTTATCCCCAGGATCGGCAAGTTTCTATGAGCCGGCAGTTCCAGGTGAAAAAAGTTTTCGTGATATGTAAGAAGTTCCATATTTAACCAAAATCTAACATAATTGTTATGTTGTCCTAACATATAGAAACAAGAATAGCTGACAATTCAGAATTTGATTTTTGTTGAGAGGAGGTGGATTTGGTAGCCAATGTAGAACTTATCATCAAAAATTTAGGAATATTATTTAATTAAATTTAAGGAGAAAAAACATAATGTATAGAATGAAAAAATTATTCATGATTTTGCTCTTGTTTTTTATGGTATTAGCGGCCTTTGTAACTCCGGCCTTTGCTTCTTCAGATCCCTTGATTGAGAAACTTAAGGAAAAGGGATTATTGGACGAGAAAGAAGCGAAGGAAATTTTAACTCAAATGCAAAAAGAAGAGGCTAAAACCAGCGTGGCCGGACTCCCGGCCTGGGTCCGAAAAATTGATTTTAATGGGGATTTAAGATTGCGCCATGATACACAATGGAGGAATGAGGGAGATAATAAATATGACCGCAATCGTGAGCGGCTCCGGCTCCGTTTTGGTTTTAATGCGAAAATAACAGATACCACAAAGGTTGGGGTCAGGCTGGTTTCAGGATCAGGATTTCAAAATACTACAAACCAGAGTTTTGATGGACATGCCCGGGGCAAGGAGATTTTTATTGATAGAGCATATGCGTCATGGCAGCCATCTGATTTTTTTAAGATCACAGGCGGAAAACATAAGAATCCTCTGTTTACTACCCCTCTGGTATGGGACCCTGACGTCAATCCTGAAGGAATTTCCGAAAGTCTTAATTTTGACGTTTCAGACTGTATCAGCATTTTTTCAAATCTTGGCCAGTGGTTTATTGAGGAATTAAAGATAAAGGACAGCGATAGAGATCCGACACTCCTTACCTTTCAATTAGGCGCTCAGATCAAACCATCCAAAAAGATAAAATTTGAGTTAGCAGGTACCTATTACGATTTTAAGAATCTGGATGAACTTGAATGGGACAAGGATGGCACACTGGGTGATACAGACACATTTATAGGATACAACAACAAGTACGGCCAGCAGATGATTTTCGACAGCAACGATAAACTTCTTAATGAATTTCAATGCTGGGAGCTGGCTGCAAAAGTTAATATAAAAGATGTCCTGCCTGTGCCATTTTCCATATTCGGAAACTACATTATAAATACAGGCGCTGATATTGATGAACTCATGGAAAAAGGGGTTGATCCAGGAGATAGCGACCCTGCAGATCTCGCCGGCTATGAAGGCGATGATCGTGACACGGGCTGGCTTGTAGGCGTCTCGGTTGGGAACAAAAAGAAAAAAGGGGATTTTTACGCAAAATACCATTACCAGGTATTGGAGGATTATGCTTTCCCGGCTGTATTTGTTGATTCTGACTTTCACGGCGGAGGAACCAATAACAAGGGACATTATGTTCATGGCAGGTATTTGCTTGCCGATAATATTCAGGCCAGAGCCACTGGTTTTTTTACCGAACGTGATGACGAGCGCAAGGATGGAAAAAAAGACGAGGATCGTGTGCAGCTGGACATAGTCATTAACTTTTAAGTAACCAGATCAGCCAGGCTAACGAAAATCTTATTATATTCTAACAATAAACTAATGATTAAGCTTTATAAGGTTAAAAACGGAGGAAAAATTGAAAAAGATAAACTCCATTATTGTAATAACGATTGCTGTGGTTTTCTTTATTACTTTGAATTCCGTAAACTTTATGGTTAAAATGTTAAAAAGGAAAGGTGGAAATATGAAAAAGATAAACTCTATTATTGTAATGGCGATTGCCGGGTTGTTTTTTATTGCGGCAAATCCTGTACAGGCCGGAAATCTTGTAATTAAGGGTTCAACCACGGTTTTGCCGATAGCCCAGAAAACTGTTGAAGCATATATGAAAGAGAACCCTGATATAAAAATATCTCTTTCCGGCGGCGGTTCCAGCAATGGAATAAAGGCGCTTATTGATGGGAGCACAGATATTGCAACTGCCTCACGTTTTATCAAAGATAAAGAGGTAAAGCTGGCTGTTGAAAAAAATGTGTTTCCAGTTGCTTTTGCCATAGCCTATGACAGTATCATTCCTGTCGTACACCCCAGCAATAATATTAACGACCTTACGCTTGATCAGCTTAAAGCCATATATACTGGCGAGATAAAAAACTGGAAAGAAGTGGGAGGCCCTGATTTACAGATCGTTATTAATTCACGCGATACTTCTTCCGGCACTTTTGAGACCTGGGAAAAAAAAGTAATGAAAAAAGAAAGAATTACGCCCAGAGCTCAGGTCATGGCTTCTAATGGAGCAATAGTTCAGGCTGTTTCGAATAATAAATATGCCATAGGATACATTGGAATTGGTTATTTAACCCCAGGCGTAAAGACACTTAAAGTAAATGGAATAGAGGGAACAGAAGAGACAACCTTGAACGGGTCATTTCCAATAAGCAGACCTCTCTTCATGTTTACAAATGGCTGGCCAAAAGGCGAAACGCTTGACTTTATTAATTATGTTATTAACCCCGAAAAGGGGCAGAATCATGTGGCCGATAGTGGATATGTCCGTTTATATTAACAATAAGGGCTCGGTTCACAGTTCACGGCTTGAAACTTGAAAATAGAAATTTGGGAGAGATTAAAATAGAAATTGGAAATTGGTAAGAACAGTACAAAAGCATGAGGGCCAAATTTCCAATTTCTATTTTCCAATTTCGACGTTCCGTGAACGCTTACAAATCAGGAAAATTGAGATGGCAAATACTCGTCAGATTACAGAGCGGACAATGCACACACTCTTTTTTGTTGTAGCATCAGCTTCAATTGTGATGCTTTTCATGATTATGGTTTTTCTTTTCATGGAAGGAATCCCAATTTTTGATGAGGTTTCTGTTAAAGATTTTATTTTCGGAAAATACTGGTACCCTACATCAGAACCCCCTGATTTTGGAATTCTGTCACTTATTGTAGCTTCATTGGCAGTTACTTTGCTATCTGCCTTAATATCAATTCCGCTCGGAATACTCACGGCAATCTATATCGCAGAAATAGCATCAAAAAAAGTCAACGAGATTATCAAGCCCATGGTTGAGCTTTTAGCAGCGCTTCCTTCCGTTGTTATTGGTTTTTTCGGGATGGTTCTTGTAGCTCCTTTTTTGCAGAAGGTTTTTGATATCCCAACTGGTTTGAACCTTTTCAACGCGTCATTAATGCTTGCTTTCATGTCTATCCCTACTATTTGCAGTCTTTCTGAGGATGCAATTCACAGTGTTCCGAGTTCTCTTAAAGAAGCTTCACTGGCATTGGGCGCAACACATTTGGAGACTATTTTAAAGGTTGTCCTTCCTGCCTCTCTTTCAGGTATCAGCACTGCTGTAATTCTGGGTATGTCCAGGGCTATTGGCGAAACCATGGTAGTGCTTATGGTAGCGGGAGGGGCTGCTTTTATACCGGAATCTATATTTGATCCAGTAAGGCCGATGCCGGCCAGCATTGCATCAGAGATGGCTGAAGCTCCATTTCGCGGCGATCATTATCATGCTCTTTTCGCAACCGGAATCGTACTTTTTATTTTCACGTTTTTTTTCAATATTGTAGCAGATCATATTGCGCATAAATACAAACAGGTTGGAGAGGCAACGCTTTAAAAAAAGTAAAGGTAAAAATAAAATGTCTGTCTCAAAGTCTTCTCTGCAGCGCCGTAAAAATCTTTTGCAGAAAATTGTATTCAATGTTTTTCGTTTTGCAGCTTTCATTAACGGGCTTGCGTTGTTTATTATTATATATTTTATGATTGCAAAAGGATGGAAAGCAATAACCTGGACATTTTTAACACAACCACCGGTTGATTCGATGACCAAAGGAGGCATTCTTCCATGTATTGTAGGAACCCTTTGTCTAAGTATAGGCGCTATATTAATAGCAATGCCCATTGGTGTTGCTTCTGCAATATATCTAAATGAGTATGCGAGACCAGGCCCGCTAATAAGGATGATCCGGCTGGGAATAAATAATCTGGCAGGTATTCCATCTATTGTATTTGGCCTTTTCGGGCTGGCTTTTTTTGTTGTCTGGCTAAAAATGGGGGTAAGTATAATAGCCGGAGCGCTTACTCTGGGAGCAATGACATTGCCTGTTGTGATAGGATCGACCGAAGAAGCATTACGTGCTGTGCCTGATACTTATAGAGAAGCTTCGCTTGGACTTGGCGCTACTAAATGGCAGACAATTTACCGTATCGTATTGCCAACAGCTTTGCCGGGAATACTGACAGGGACTATTTTGGGAATTAGCAGGGCTGCAGGAGAAACAGCGCCTATTATGTTTACTGCCGCGGTGTTTTTTACACCCAGTTTGCCCTTATCTATATTTGATGAAGTAATGGCATTGCCATATCATATTTATGTTCTTGCTACAGCGGGGACAGAGATTGAAGCAACGCGTCATCTGCAATACGGCACATCGCTGGTGCTGATATTTCTTGTTCTGGGCATGAATCTTATCGCAATAATTTATCGTTCCCGTCTCAGAAAGCGTATGCAGTAAGCCTGAAGGAAGCGGATATATTTTTAAAAAGCTAAGCCGTAAAAGGAAAATTGTGTGGATAAATCTGTAAAGATAGAAGTAAAACATTTGAATTTTTATTATGGTAATTTTAGGGCTCTTGAGGATATTTCTTTAGATTGTTATGCCAACGAAGTATTATCTCTTATTGGGCCGTCAGGCTGCGGTAAAAGTACTTTTTTGCGTTGTTTGAACCGGATGAACGATTTGATCTCAATAAGCAGAGTGGAGGGAAATATTCTATTAGGCGGCCTTGATATTTATGATCCTTCAGTTGACGTTGTAATGCTTAGAAGCCGCATCGGTATGGTATTTCAAAAACCGAACCCTTTTCCCAAGACTATTTTTGAAAATGTGGCTTATGGTTTAAGAGTAAATGGCATTAAAGATAAGGGCATTATTGAAAACAGGGTGGAAGAGAGCCTTAAGCTGGCGGCTATCTGGGATGAGGTTAAAGATAGAATGCATGAATCGGCTCTTGGGCTTTCAGGAGGGCAGCAGCAGCGACTGTGTATAGCCAGGGCGCTGGCTGTGGAACCCGAAATATTGCTAATGGATGAACCTTGCTCGGCTCTTGATCCTATTGCTACGCAAAAAATAGAAGAATTAATTCATCAATTAAAAAAATCGCTTACCATTATAATTGTAACTCACAACATGCAGCAGGCAGCCAGGGTTTCAGATATTACTGCTTTTTTTTATATAGGGAAACTAATAGAGTTAGGCAAGACAGATACCATTTTTACCAGGCCCAATCTAAAACAGACGCAGGATTATATAACAGGCCGTTTTGGCTAAGGGCTCAGTCTAAAGGTGAGATAAGCATTATGGCTAAACATTTTTTTAGAGAACTGGAAAAAATAAAAAAAAGAATTCTTTCACTTGGAGCAATGGTGGAAGAACGAGTTCGTATGGCAATAAAGGCTTTGGAGACAAGAGATGGAGATGCTGCAAAAAAAATTATAGTTTCAGACTATGAGGTTGATGAGATGGAAGTAGAAATAGAAGAAGAATGTCTGAAAATTCTGGCCTTGTATCAGCCAGTTGCTATTGATCTGAGATTTCTTGCCGCGGTAATCAAGATAAATAATGATCTGGAAAGAATTGCTGATGAGGCGGTGAACATTGCAGAACGGGTACAGGTTATTGCCAAACGGCAAAGGCTTGATGTTCCTTTTAATCATTCTCTGATGGCGGAAAAGAGCGAATTCATGCTCAAGAATACCCTGGATGCCTTTGTGAACATGGACGTGGACATAGCTTTGCGTGTTTGCTCCCTGGACGATGGGGTGGATAATATGATGAGTGAAGCCTATGACGTGGTTAAACATGCTATTGGCGAGCACCCGGATCGTGTGAGCTATCTGATTAACCTGCTTTTGGTTTCCCGCCACCTTGAGCGGATAGCAGACCATGCCACAAATATCGCAGAAGAAGTAATCTACCTTGTAGAAGGAGAGATTGTCCGGCACGGGAACTATTTATAAAGCACAGCCCGTTCGATATAGTTTTTGATTTCCTTAAAATAAGACCTTTGCAAAACGCCCCCTTTTGCCAAATCCCGGTGTCAGGCTCAAATTTTAATCCTCAAAATATTCAATCCAGTTTGGGCCTGATGCTCCGCAGCTTGCCGCGAGGCAGTTCATTCCTCAAAATATTCTTTATGTTAAAATTTTCGCCTTTCTTGAACTTGAACGAAATCAAGCAGTTTTCAAAGGTCTCAGAACAAGGGGATTGCCTGGTCGTTCTTTTCTAACTCCTCGCAATTATCAGTCAGAACAAGGGGTTTTCGGTCAGCTACTAATTAACGCTTTAAACGCCGATAGTTTCCTGTTATACTTAAATTGAGCGATTCTTGCGAAGAGCTGAAGTATATCCACCCGATACCACACCATTATATTTAATAAAATTATGCTGACAAAAATGAAACCTGTAAATGATTTACCAATAGAACTGGCAGAAGAGGCAAAGAATAAGCTGGATGCTTTTATAGCTGCGGCGGAGAATGCAAAGGTCGAAATCAGGCATTATCCTGAAATATTTGTTGTTATGAAAAAGGTTTTTGCTTTCAGTGATTTTGTTGCCAGAAGCTGCATGCGTAATCCACAGATGCTGGCTGATCTCATTATAAGCGGTGATATTAAAAGACGGTACGAAAAGGATGAATACAATAATAAGCTTAAAATCTTTCTTTCTGAGGCAAAAGAAAATAATAATATTTCCGGTATGCTGCGTCGTTTCAGACTTCGTGAGAAAGTAAGAATCGCGTGGCGGGATCTTGCCGGCTGGGCAGATTTTTTAGAAACCATGGCAGATCTTTCAAACTTTGCAGATACATGTTTAGAAGAGACGCTTTCAGTTCTTTATGAAGCTCTATGCTCTGAATACGGCAATCCTGAGGGAGCTGACGGCTCTCAAGAATATCTTGTGGTTTTTGGTATGGGTAAACTTGGGGCACATGAGCTGAATTTTTCTTCAGATATTGATTTGATTTTTGCATATACTGAAGCCGGGAGAACAAAAGGTAACTCAAAGTCGATCAGCAATGAAGAATTTTTTGTGCTCCTTTGCAGACGTTTTTTAAATGTTATTGGCACAACCACTCCGGATGGACTTGTTTTTCGTGTTGATATGCGGCTTCGGCCTTTTGGCGAAAGCGGGCCTTTGGTTATGAGTTTTGACAACATGGAAGCTTATTA
>JAJSZP010000054.1:13426-14812 GCA_030262775.1 Deltaproteobacteria bacterium
AGACTTAAGCCTTTTGTTTTTCGCAGGTACCTTGATTTTGGAGTTTATGAATCTTTAAGGGATATGAAGCACAAAATATCTCTTGAAGTAAGTCATAAGGGAATGGAGGGGAATGTTAAGGTTGGCGCCGGAGGTATAAGAGAGATAGAATTTTTCGGACAGATATTTCAGCTTATACGTGGAGGAGTAGTGCATGTTCTTCAGGAGCGCAGTATTTTGAATGTGTTGAAAATCCTTGCGAATAGAAAGTACATTTCACAGGATGTTTGCAATGATCTTGCAGAGGCATATGGGTTTTTACGAAATACAGAGCACCGGCTTCAGGAATTTTCTGATCAGCAGACCCATAAAATTCCGTCAGATCCTGTCGGGAAAGCACGGCTTGCCGCATCCATGGGGTTTGATAAATGGGAATTTTTTGCTTTAGAGCTTAAACGGCACATGAAAAGTGTCCACTATCATTTTAATAAATTGCTTGGCACTGAAGATTTTGAGGCAAAAGGCGAAAAAATTGATGATGAATTGAAAAATGTATGGCTTGATCTGATAGAAAATGGCCATAGTAATAAAGTGCTTTTAAATGCCGGATTTGACGGGCCGGATGAAGTCTTGCGTTTGTTGGAACATCTTCGTAATGATCCGGAAACACGGTCACTGAGCAATGAAGGACGAAAACGGCTCAATAAGCTTATCCCGTTTGTGTTAAAGGAAGTCGGAAAATCCGAACAACCATATCTTATTTTAAACCGTATAATTGATTTGATCAAAGTAATAGAAAGGCGAACCTGTTACATAGCTCTTCTTTTGGAAAATCCGGATGCTCTTGTTCATCTGGTTAGACTTTCAAATGCAAGTCCATGGATAGTTTCTTTGCTGGCGTGTCATCCTGTACTTCTGGATGAATTGCTTGATGCCCGCACTCTATATATACCGCCTGAAAAATCTGATATTGTAAATGAGATAAGAAAAAAACTGAACCATATACCTGCTCAGGATCTTGAATGTCAAATTGAAGAATTGTGTATTTTCAAACAAATTAATATATTGCGTGTCGCGGCAGCGGATGTTACAAATGCCCTTCCCCTTATGAGGGTCAGCGACCATCTTACAGAGATTGCTGAGACAATAATTAATGAGGTTCTTGAACTTTCCTGGAATTATTTAATTAAGAAACATGGAAAGCCGGCCTGTCTTTTTGACGGAAAAACAAGCGAAAGGGGTTTTGTTGTTATAGCCTATGGCAAGCTGGGTGGTATTGAACTCGGTTATGGCGGCGATCTTGATCTGGTTTTTCTTCATGCAGGGACTAAAGGACAAACAAAAGGCGGAATACGTCCAATAGATAACGCTCAATTTTTTGCCCGCCTGGGGCAAAGAGTTATTCAT
>JAJSZP010000055.1 GCA_030262775.1 Deltaproteobacteria bacterium
TATCGCCGCCGTAAGAGTGGTCTTACCATGATCTATATGACCAATGGTCCCTACATTGACATGCGGCTTGGTCCGCTCAAACTTCTCCTTAGCCATATCACCGTCCTCCTAAAATTAACTAAAAGCTGTAAGCCTTTATCGGCTCCTGTGAACGATTACCAGCGATAATGAGCAAATGCTTTGTTTGCATCAGCCATTTTATGCGTATCTTCCCTTTTCTTAGCGGAAGCGCCTCTGTTATTAGCAGCATCTAACAACTCTCCGGCCAATTTTTTATCCATACTCTTTTCAGATCTTTTGCGTGCAAAACCTATAATCCATCTAATACCTAACGCCGTCCGACGGGATGGTCTAATTTCTGTAGGGACCTGATAAGTTGACCCACCTACACGTCGCGACTTAACTTCAATTAACGGCCTAACATTATCAATTGCCTTTTCAAAAATTTTGACTGGAGATTCATTTGACTTTTTTTCAATGATATCAAATGCATTGTACAACATACTCTCAGCTATACTTTTCTTTCCATCCCTCATCATAGATTTTATGAATTTTGATATAAGCTTATTGTTATACTTGGAATCAGGTATAGTTATTCTCTCAGGCACTTCTCTTCTTCTTGGCATATCTCACCATCATAAATGAACTGCCCCGCAGCAAGCTGCGGAGTTTCAATTCTTCTCTTTTTCTATAGGGAAATCACAGCAAGCTGCAGGAAATTAAACCCTAAAAAGAGATTAAATTATTTAGTGCTTAAACAAAAACTGCTGTTTTCGCCTTCCTTTTCCTTGAACTTTGAAAAACTATATAGTTTTCGTTCAGACACTATTTAGGCTTCTTCGCACCGTATTTTGATCTTCCCTGCTTACGATCCTCGACCCCCAACGTATCAAGAATACCCCTTACAACATGATACCTTACACCGGGTAAATCTTTTACACGACCTCCGCGAACCAGGACTACCGAATGTTCCTGAAGATTATGCCCAATGCCTGGGATATAAGCTGTAACCTCCGCCCCTGTGGTCAGCCTGACCCTTGCAACTTTACGCAAAGCAGAATTGGGCTTTTTAGGGGTTGAAGTATATACGCGTGTACACACTCCCCTCTTTTGTGGAGCTCCCTTTAAAGCCGGTGTATTGGTCTTTTTTATAATTCGCTTTCTGCCCTTTCTAACTAACTGATTAATAGTCGGCATATTCTCCCCTTAAAGGCCTCTATAGACTTTCAGATAAATAATTTCACTGCGTTATCGGTCGAACTTCTCGACGACGTACTATTATAGCCCTTTTCACATGACTTCATACTAAAAATCTCTGATAACTATCTGAAAATAATGCTGTACAATGATATCAAGTCATATGAAATGTGCTATAACATGTATGCGTTACTCAAAATCCTCCCCATAGCCTTGTGAAATGAATTATCTGAAAATATAGTATCCTCAAACGCATTTCACATACTGACAAAAAGATTTTAATTATCCACATAGAACGATATTGTCAAGCTTTTTATGTAAAAAGTTTAAGTCGGGACAACTTCGACATCACTGTATAAAGGCAGACCGGTACCTGCGGGAATAAGTCTACCCATAATAACATTTTCTTTAAGCCCCATAAGAAAATCTTCTTTCGATGCAATACTCGCATCTGCAAGAACTTTCGTTGTCTCTTGAAACGAAGCTGCAGAGATAAAACTTTCGGTACTGAGAGAAGCCTTTGTAATTCCCAAAATAAGCGATTCAGCCACAGCAGGTTTGTCTCCTTTCTCAATCATCTTTTTGTTAGCATCATTAAATCTTACTTTATCTACCTGTTCCTCATAAATAAATTCAGTGTCACCAGTTTCAAGAATCTTAACACGCCTCATCATCTGCCTTACGATTACCTCAATATGCTTGTCATTTATTCTCACGCCTTGCAAACGGTATACTTCCTGAACTTCATCAACTATATAGCGAGCTAATGAAATATCTCCCTTGATATTCAATAGATCCTGAGGTATCGCTGAACCACCAATCATGGGTTCGCCTGCCCTTACATAATCTCCTTCATAAAGATTTATATGCTTGCCCTGTGGAATCAGATATTCCTTCTTTTCACCAACATCAACAGGAGTAACCGTTATTTTCTGCTTACCTTTTTTTGTTGCCTTGGAAATTGAAATATATCCATCAATTTCGCTCAACACAGCTATTTCTTTTGGTTTGCGAACCTCAAAAAGTTCAGCAACCCTTGGAAGACCGCCTGTAATATCCTTGGTCTTGGTTGTTGCACGCGGAAGCTTTGCAATAACGCCACCGGCATGGGCATAATCACCCTCTTCGACAAGCATGATAGCTCCCAATGGAAGCATGTATCGCGCCAGCCCCTTTGAGCTTGGAAGCATAGCTGTTTTTCCATGTTTGTCTTTTATAGAAATTCTCGGACGTTCATCAATACTTTTTGATTCAATTATAGTGCGACTTGACTTTCCAGTTGCCGGATCAACCTTTTCCTGCATTGTTTTGCCGGGTATGATATCCCCGAATTTTACGATTCCATCAATTTCTGTAATTATTGGTGTCGTAAATGGATCCCACGTCGCTAAAAGATCCCCGGCTTTAACTTTTTGCCCGGCTTTAACTTCAATGTGAGCGCCATAGATAACAGGAAACCGCTCTCTCTCTCGTCCGGTTTCACCAATAATGGCCACTTCACCGCCACGCCGGTTCATAACAACAAATTCTTTATCAACATTTTCTATTAGATTCAGATCAATAAAATTTGCAGTCCCATCTACTCGAGCTTTGATATCAGCCTTTTCAACCCTCCGGCTTGCTGTTCCGCCAATATGAAATGTGCGCATTGTAAGCTGAGTTCCAGGTTCACCAATAGATTGAGCTGCTAAGATACCAACAGCCTGCCCTATTTCAACCATTGCGCCATGTGAAAGATCACGGCCATAGCACTTGGCACAAACACCTTGTTTTGTCTTGCATGTAAGAACGGATCTTATTTTGACGACCGTCACACCCGCTTCTTCAACCTTTTCTACAGTCTTCTCATCTATATTTTCTCCAGCTTTTACAAGCACTTCATCTGTGAAGGGATCAAGGATATCTTCCGATGCAACACGTCCTAAAATACGCTCTCCCAAACGCTGGATAATCTCTCCGCCTTCCACAAGAGATTCAACCTCAACGCCCATCATTGTTCCACAGTCCACTTCCATAATTACACAGTCCTGAGCGACATCAGCAAGCCGCCGGGTAAGATATCCTGAATTCGCTGTTTTTAATGCAGTATCGGCAAGACCTTTTCTTGCACCATGTGTCGAAATAAAATATTGAAGCACTGAAAGGCCCTCTCTGAAATTAGCAGTTATTGGAGTTTCTATGATTTCTCCTGATGGCTTTGCCATAAGACCACGCATACCAGCAAGCTGGCGCATCTGGTCTTTGCTGCCCCTGGCGCCTGAATCTGCCATCATATAAATTGGATTGAAACTTTCTCTTAAAACAGGCTTTTTTTTCTCGTCAAGAACAGGTTCCCCTTTTTTATTAAAAACAGGAGCCATTTTCATGGATTCCATCATCTCATCAGCAACATCGTCAGTTGCTTTTGCCCATATGTCAACGACTTTATTATATTTTTCACCTTGAGTAATAAGGCCCTCAATATATTGTCTGTTTATCTCAGCAGCCTGTTTTTCGGCCCTTTTTAAAATTCCCCATTTCGCAGAAGGAATTATCATGGCATCAATTGAAATAGATAAGCCTCCTTCTGTTGAATATTTGTAGCCGATATCCTTCAATCTGTCGGAAAGTATGACAGTAGCTTTGGGCCCTAGATTCCTGTAAGCAAAATCAACAAACTCACGTAGAGCTTTTTTATCCATTACTTTATTAACCGAATCAAAAGGTATCTCGGGCTGCTTTTCTATAATTTCAAAAATATAATATGCGTCATCAGAATAGATTATATTGCTGATCTCCCCCTGCTTTAGAGAAAATACTGTATTAACATCTTTATCTTTCGCATGATATATCCTCTTAAACTCATCCTTTCTGAGCAAACCAAGAACTCCTTCATTCTTTTTGTCAAGGCTCTGTGAATATTGACGTACCATGTCAACAAAGCTTGCCCCTTTTTGCAGCTTATCATAAACGGCTTTCGCCTCTTCTTCTGAAGCAACTATGATCTGACGCATTAACATAATGTTATCCTTCGGTATGATTTCCCAAAGCAGAATGCGTCCAACGGTTGTTTCAAATCTCTTTTTTTTAATACGGACAGTAATTTTAGCATGGAGATCTACGGCACCTGCATCGTAAGCAGAGCGGACTTCTTCCGGGCTGCCAAATTTCTTTCCATCTCCTCTGGCTCCTTCAATCTCTCTTGTCATATAATATATACCAAGGACTATATCCTGGCTAGGTACAATAATCGGGCTTCCATTTGCAGGGGAAAGGATATTATTACTTGAAAGCATTAATATCCTGCACTCTATTTGAGCTTCGACAGAAAGAGGAATATGTACAGCCATTTGATCACCATCAAAGTCAGCATTAAATGCCGTACAAACAAGAGGATGAAGCTGTATGGCTTTGCCTTCAATAAGAATAGGCTCAAATGCCTGAATACCTAAACGATGGAGCGTGGGAGCACGGTTTAACATTATCGGGTACTCTTTTACCACTTCATCCAGCGCATCCCAGACATCCGGGGTTCCTTTTTCCACCATCTTCTTGGCACTTTTTACAGTAGAAACGATCCCTTTCTGCTCAAGGCGATAATAAACAAAAGGCTTGAACAATTCCAGAGCCATTTTCTTTGGCAAACCGCACTGGTGAAGTCTGAGATCCGGTCCAACGGTAATAACAGTACGACCGGAATAATCCACTCTTTTACCAAGAAGATTTTGGCGAAAACGTCCCTGCTTGCCCTTCAAGGTATCACTTAATGATTTTAAAGGTCTCTTGTTGGTTCCGGTAATAACTCTGCCATGCCTGCCGTTATCAAAAAGAACGTCAACTGATTCCTGCAACATTCTTTTCTCATTGCGAACAATAATATCAGGTGCATTTAAGTCGATAAGACGCTTTAAGCGGTTATTACGGTTAATTACTCTACGATACAGATCGTTTAGATCGGATGTGGCGAATCTGCCGCCTTCCAGAGGAACCAATGGGCGTAAATCAGGAGGAAGAACAGGAATAACGTCCATAATCATCCAGGTCGGATTTAATCCGCTACGCCTGAAAGCATTTACTATCTTTAGTCGTTTAGATAGGTTTTGGCGCTTTGCAATTGAGCCTGTTAAACTAATCGCCTCTCTAAGTTCTTTGTATAAAGTATCAAGATTAATGCTCTCAAGTAATTTCTTAACTGCTTCGGCTCCTATCCCGGCTTCAAACTTTTCACCATATACTTCACGCGCCTCGTAATATTTATCATCTGATAGAAGCTGACCTCGACTAAGCCCGGTATCCTTGGGATCAATTACGATATAACTATCAAAATATAATACTTTTTCAATGTTTTTTAGAGTTATATCAAGCAAGTTGCCGATCTTGCTTGGAAGGCTTTTCAAAAACCATATATGGGCACAAGGTGTAGCTAATTGTATATGCGCCATCCTTTCCCTTCTGACCTTTGACTGAATAACCTCAACCCCGCATTTTTCACAAATAACTCCCCTGTGCTTCATGCGCTTGTACTTACCGCAATTGCACTCATAGTCCTTTGTCGGACCAAAAATTTTGGCGCAAAAGAGTCCATCCCGTTCCGGTTTGAAGGTTCGATAGTTGATTGTCTCCGGCTTTTTAATCTCCCCATGCGACCACTTCAGAATTTGCTCAGACGATGCCAATCCAATCTTTACGCTGCTATAATGCCTTGGATCCATGGGTTTGGCGAAGAAATCATATAAAGTTTCCATTTTATCCCTTCCGTAATTTTCGATCGTTAATCCTTCTCCATGAGGGTTATATCAAGACCCAAACTCTGCAACTCCTTTGTCAGAACCTTAAAAGACTCAGGTATGCCAGGTTCAAGCACGTTTTGACCTTTTACAATCTTTTCATACATACGTGTTCTTCCAGCCATATCATCTGACTTTACCGTTATAAACTCTTGCAAAGCATGAGCCGCTCCATAAGCCTCCATAGCCCAAACTTCCATCTCCCCAAGACGCTGACCTCCAAACTGGGCCTTTCCTCCGAGAGGCTGCTGGGTTACAAGTGAATAAGGGCCAATTGATCGAGCATGTATCTTATCATCAACAAGATGATGAAGCTTCAACATATACATTGTACCAACCGTAATTTTTTCTTTGAAAGGCTTTCCTGTCCGGCCGTCATATAACGTAGTCTGTGCGGACACACTAAGCCCTGCTTCAGACAAAAGAGTTTTGATTTCATCCTCCTTGGCTCCGTCAAAAACCGGTGTTGCCATGTGAACTCCTTCTCTATAATTATCTGCAAAATTATAGAGCTCTTTATCACCCATATTATCAATCATGTCATTAATTGACGAATTATTGAATATCCGCTTTATCTTGTCTCGCAGATTTTTAAACTTTTGATCTTCAAGCAAAGTGTTAATCTGATCGCCAAGTCCTTTTGCAGCGCAACCCAAATGAACTTCCAGAATTTGCCCTACGTTCATCCTCGAAGGCACGCCCAAAGGATTCAGAACCATATCAACCGTAGTACCATCTTCAAAATACGGCAGATCTTCCTGCGGAAGAATTCTGGAAACAACGCCCTTATTACCATGACGACCCGCCATTTTATCACCAACTGAAAGCTTACGCTTCATGGCCACATAAACCTTAACCATCTTAATTACACCCGGAAGAAGATCATCGCCCTTTTCGTATCTGCTCATTTGCCGCTCAAACACTGTTCTGCAACGCTTACGTTGTTTCCTGTATTGTTCAAGGACATCATGTACCTTTTCAGTAAGTCTGAAATCACCCAAAACAATTCCCTCAAGGTGAGCCACGGGAATCCCGGCAAGGATATTTGAATCAATTTCGCTGTCCTTTACGATCAATACTTTTTTGCCTTTTTTCAAGGATGATTCACATTTTTTGCCAACAAGCAACTTCTTTAATTGTTCACGAACAATATCTTCAATTACAAAAAGCTCATCATCCCTATTCTTTTTAAGAACAGCCATATCCTCATTTTCGATCAAACGCGCACGATCATCCTTATCGACACCCCGCCTGGAAAATATTTTTGCATCTATTACAATACCTTCGACACCTGGTGGTACTCTCAAGGAGGTATCTTTTACATCTGCTGCTTTTTCTCCAAAAATGGCTCGCAAAAGCTTTTCTTCAGGAGAAAACTGAGTCTCGCCCTTTGGGGTAATTTTTCCTACCAGTATGTCCCCCGGGCAAACTTCTGCGCCAAGCCTGATGATTCCACTTTCATCCAGATTTTTTAAAGCTTCTTCTCCGACGTTAGGTATATCCCGTGTGATATCTTCTTTACCAAGCTTGGTATCTCTGGCAACCACATCAAATTCTTCAATGTGAATGGACGTATATATCCCGTCCCTTACAAGCCTTTCGCTTACAAGGATTGAATCCTCAAAATTATAACCACCCCAAGGCATAAAAGCCACAGTTACATTCTTCCCGAGAGCAAGTTCTCCTTTATTTGTAGCAGGACCGTCCGCAATTATATCACCGGCCTTAACTTTCTGGCCTTTTCTCACAATAGAACGGTGATTAAAACATGTATTTTGATTTGAACGTATAAATTTTGAAAGATTGTAAATCGTAACATTCTTTTCAACCCGTTGGTCATTGCCTTCATCCATCATATCGTCCGGATCATGCCGCAGCACTATACGTGAAGCATCAACATCAACAACAGAACCATCCCTCTTTGCAACTATTGTAACACCAGAATCTTTTGCAACTACTCCCTCAATACCAGTACCCACTAAAGGAGCCTCATTTACTAACAGGGGAACTGCCTGACGTTGCATATTTGATCCCATCAACGCTCTATTAGCATCATCATTTTCTAAAAAAGGTATAAGAGAAGCCGAAACACTCACTAACTGGTTAGGAGAAATATCCATAAGTTCGACATCCTCCTTTTGAACCATCATAAATTCACCCGCCACCCGTGATGTTACAAGGGAATTTATATACTTCCCTTCACTATCAATAGGCGCATTAGCCTGGGCAATAGGATGCTCCCTTTCTTCAAAAGCGCTAAGGAACCTGATCTCATCAGTAATAGTTGCATTCTTTATAACGCTGTACGGTGTCTCAATAAATCCAAATTCATTAACTCGCGCATAGCTGCTGAGTGAAACAATAAGGCCGATATTGGGCCCTTCCGGAGTTTCAATAGGACATATACGACCGTAATGTGATGGATGAACATCTCTGACCTCAAAACCCGCTCTTTCACGGGTAAGTCCACCAGGTCCAAGGGCGCTGAGTCGTCGTTTATGTGTTGTCTCTGAAAGAGGGTTGGCTTGATCCATAAACTGGCTTAACTGGCTGGTGCCAAAAAATTCTTTAACAACAGCGGAAACAGGTTTTGGATTAATCAGGTCATGAGGCATAAGGGCATCAACCTCCTGCAGGCTCATCCGCTCCTTAACGGAACGCTCCATACGAACAAGTCCAATGCGATACTGATTCTCAAGGAGCTCACCCACAGCACGCACCCTTCTATTCCCGAGATGATCGATGTCATCAACAAGTCCTTGTGTATCTTTAAGTTTTACAAGAATTTTTGCTGTTAGAAGTATATCCTCTTTTCTGAGAATATTTAAATCAATCGGAGCGTCAATACCAAGTCGCAAGTTAATTTTCAAACGCCCCACTTTAGAAAGGTCATAATATGTTGACCTGAAAAACAGGTTATCAACAAAATCCTGGGCGACCTCAGGTGTAGCAGGATTCCCTGGTCTGAGTCTTTTGTAAATTTCAATGAGCGCTTCTTCTTTTGTTTCAACCTTGTCCAGTAAAAGTGTCTTGCGGATAGAATCACTGCTGGATATACCATCAATAAAAAGCACATCAAATTCAGTTATGCCCACGTCGCTTAACTTTGAAAGTGCCTCCTCATCAACTGCTTCGTTGGACGTTACAATAATTTTTTTGCTCTTTGGATCGTTTATTGTATATGCAAATACTTTACCTAAAATATCTTCAACGTTTAAGGGTATCAATTCCATGTTGGCGGATTTCAGCCTGCTGATTGAGGCTTTAGTAAACATACGCCCTTTTTTGACAATAACGGCATCTTTTTCAGGATCTTTAATATCCCTGCTTGCGTGATGTCCAATAAGAGAATTCTCATTGAATCTCTTATAAAAAAGTTTTCCGTTAACAACTATTTTTTCAGTTTCATAGAAATAGTCCAGCACGTCTTCTGTTGTATATCCAAATGCCTTGAAAAGAATCGTAACAGGAAACTTTCGTCTTCTATCAATCCTGATATAAACGATATCTTTAGGATCTATTTCCAAATCTATCCATGAGCCTCGCACCGGAATGATTCTGGATGTGTATATAATCTTGCCGCTTGAATGCGTCTTTCCCTTGTCGTGATCGAAAAATACTCCGGATGAGCGGTGGAGCTGACTAACAACAACCCGTTCTGTCCCATTGATTATAAAGGTACCTTTTTCGGTCATCATGGGAATAGTTCCAAAATAAATTTCCTGTTCCTTTATATCCCGAATATTGGAAATTCCTGTATCTTTGTCTAAATCGTACACTACGAGCCTGACCGTGATACGTACAGGTATCTCATGTGTCATGCCTCTGTGTATACACTCCTCAACGCCTTGTTTAATCTCACCGAATCTGTATGATACAAACTCAAGGGAAGCGCTTCCGGTAAAATCTTTTATCGGAAAAACAGACTTGAATACTGCCTGAAGCCCAATTTTCTTACGTTTTTCCGGAGAAATATCCATTTGTAAAAAACGACTAAAGGATTCTCGTTGCACCCCAATAAGATCTGGTAGTTCAACAATTTTTCTTATCTTGCCGAAGTTTTTCCTTATACGCTTTGCTGCCAAAGGCTTTTCCGACATGCTATCTCCAATATTAAATTATTAGGGAGTTATTTGCCCTTGATCCGTTGCAGTAATTTATTTAGTGCCTGAACGAAAACTGCTAATTTTCCCAATTTCTGCGTCAGGCTTAAATTTTAATCCTCAAAATACTCCATGTATTCCTGTGATTAAAATTTGCGCCTTCCTTAAACTTGAAAAAATTTGCTATTTTTCGTTCGGGCACTATTTACCACAACGGACCGCTAATGCGCCGATGATCGAAGACTATCCGTTTTTTATTACTTTACCTCGACCTGGGCTCCAGCTTCCTCAAGCTGGGTTTTTATCTTTTCAGCATCCTCTTTAACTATTCCTTCTTTAATGGGCTTTGGAACATTATCCACTAAAGTTTTGGCATCCTTGAGACCAAGGCCGGTAATTGCTCTAACCTCTTTGATAACCTGAATTTTCTTGTCACCAAAAGCTGTAAGGATAACATCATATTCTGTCTTTTCCTCCGCTTGAGCACCACCGGCTTCACCAGCGGGAGCAGCCGCCATCATTGCAACGGGAGCGGCCGCAGAAACACCGAATTTTTTCTCCAGTTCCTTAACCAGTTCAGACAGCTCAAGCACTGACATGTTGGCTATAAACTCAATTACATCTTCTTTGGTAATATCTGCCATTTATCTTTCCTCCAGTTTAACTTTCAAATTATCTATACAGTAGGGGCACGGCGCACCGTGCCCCTACTATTATCTTTATGCCGTACCGTACCTACTATTTTCTTTATGCAGCCTCTTTCTGTTCTTTTACTGCATTCAAAACATTCAATAGCTTTTTAGGTATATTGTTAAGAGCTATAACAAGAGAAGTTGAAACCCCATTTAATACTGAAAGAAGCTTGCCCAGCAGTACTTCTTGAGAGGGAAGCTCCGACAGGGCCTTGATTGCACTTAGATCCAGCACCTTACCATCCATTACAGCGGCCTTTATTTCAAGTTTTGCATTATCCTTTGCAAACTGCATCAAAATTTTTGCAGGAACAACCGGATCATCATAACTTATGGCAATTGCGCTTGGACCCTTAAAATTTTCAGATATCAACGATACATCAGTATCTTCCGAAGCTCTGACAAGAAGCGAATTTTTGGCCACTTTATATTCAACAGCAGCTTCCCTGAGCTTTCTGCGCAATTCATTAATAGTTGTCACATTAAGCCCCTTGTAATCAGTAACGATTAAAACTTTATACTTTGATAATTTTTCACGAAGATCTTCTACAATTTTTTTCTTTTCATCTATTTGCACGAATTTATTACACCCCCTTCCTCAAGCTGTAAAAAAACCGGAGGCAACAACTTTATCTCAAAACCATCTCGGTAGGCCAGCTATGCCGATTAAACACAAAAGTGCACCTACGGTCTTTGACAGAAATTTTGCTAATTATTAGTCAGGTTGATTTGATTTGTTGCATGAAATTAGGCAGGAAACAAATTCAACCAATGCCCTCACCTTGCTTTTTGGCCGGTAGAACTATGACAAGTTTTCTCGGAAACAATACTATTTTATTAATTCCTTTAAGCTCGCCGTATCTATCTTAATGCCTGGGCCCATAGTAGTCGACATAACGATACTCTTAATATAGGTACCCTTACTGGAAGCAGGCCTGAGGCGTAAAATTGTTTCTAAAAATGCAGTAAAATTCTGAACAATCTTATCTGTTCCAAATGAAACCTTACCTATAGGAACATGAACTATACCTGCTTTTTCTACTCTGAAATCTATTTTGCCAGCCTTTAACTCATTAACCGCTCTCACAATATCAAAAGTAACTGTTCCTGTTTTTGCATTAGGCATAAGCCCTCTTGGACCAAGAATTTTCCCCATCTTTCCTACAAAAACCATCATATCGGGCGTAGCAACGGCTTTATCAAAGCCCAACCATCCGTCTTTGATTTTCTCTATTAGATCATCATTGCCGACAAAATCCGCACCCGCATCAAGCGCTTCTTTTTCTTTCTCTCCTTTAGCAAACACCAAAACCTTGACTTCCTTTCCAAGGCCGTTGGGTAAAACTACTGTCCCACGAATCATCTGATCCGCATGACGTGGATCAACACCAAGGCGTACAGCTACCTCAACGGTTTCATCAAATTTGGCATACGATGAATCTAAAGAAATTTTCACGGCTTCAGGATAATGGTATCTTATCTCGGCATTTATTTGCTTTCTTGATTTTAAGTATTTTTTACCCCGCTTTGGCATATTTTATAACGAACTCCTTTTCTATTTAGTTCCTGAACGAAAAATGATAGTTTTCGTTCAGGAACTATTTAACCAATCTCTATTCCCATACTTCTGGCTGTTCCTTCAACTATCTTACAGGCAGCATTTAAATCATAAGCATTTAAATCAACCATTTTCTGCCTGGCTATTTCTTCAACCTGCTGACTGGTAACCTTGCCTACTCTTTCACGCTTTGGATCGCCAGCTCCCTTAGCTATCTTCGCAGCTTTCTTTAATAGTACTGCTGCAGGCGGCGTCTTGGTAATAAAAGAGAACGTTCTATCCTGATAGACAGTTATAACAACAGGTATTATCATCCCCTCATCATTAGCTGTCCTGGCATTAAACGCCTTGCAAAAATCCATTATATTAACTCCCTGTTGCCCCAATGCAGGCCCGATTGGAGGAGAAGGATTAGCTTTACCAGCGACAACCTGTAATTTTATCTGCGCAATAACTTTTTTTGCCATTTGTACTTTCTACTCCTAATTATTTTATTAACTTTAAAGCGTTGCAACTTGTACAAATTCTAATTCTACCGGCGTTGAACGACCGAATATAGTCACCAGAACCCTTATCTTACCTTTTTCGTGATTAACATCATCCACTATTCCGTTAAAATTCGTAAAAGGCCCATCTATTACACGGATCTCATCCCCTATCTCAAAAAAGAATTTTGGCTTTGGTTTAAGTCGACCAGCTTCCATTCTGCTTAAAATTTTTTCAGCCTCTTCATCGGAAAGAGGGGTCGGATTTTCTCTTCCCCCTAAAAATCCTGTAACCTTGGCTGTATCATTAACAATATGCCAGGTTTCCTCAACAAGTTCCATTTTAACCAAAATGTACCCTGGATAAAATTTACGGGATGATTCCTTTTTCTTCCCCTTAACAAGTTCAACTATCTGCTCAGTTGGAACCAACACATCGCCGAATTTATCAGAATGAGGGGAGGAAGCTATTCGTTCTTCCAAGGCCATTTTGACCTTGGTTTCAAAACCCGAATAAACATGGACTATATACCATTTATGAGCCACTTTTTTCTCCTCATTCTATTTAAGGACTACACCCATCAAACTTGACAATCCAATATCGACTATCCCCAAAAAAAATGATATTATCATAACAAGAATTATAACTACCAGCGTGGAACCTATTGTTTGTTTGCGTGTGGGCCATGTTACCTTGTTAAGCTCAACCTTAACTTCCCTTAGGAACTGTAAAGATTTTTGTAAGGGCCTCATCCTGTCCAAAAAATTTCCTTCAAGTTTTTTTGACTCAGACCTGGCTGTACTCGAAGATTTCTTCAGGGATAAAGTTTGTGTTTTTTTTATGCCCCTGACAGAATTTGATATTAAACCTGTCTTTGGGAAAACAGCATCAATTCCTGCCTTAGATGATAGTGCACTATCGTCACTTTGTTTTTTCTTTTTTTTGCCGGTAGAAGTCTTTTTTTTTAGTAACCTTCCCATTATATACCCAAAAAGAGCAAAATCTCAAAGTCAAAACAATTAAGGACAGCTTTCATACCCTGAGCTTAGAGATTTAATTGTTTTTAAATTAAAAATATCTGGCAGGCCAGGAGGGATTCGAACCCCCAACACCCGGATTTGGAGTCCGACGCTCTACCGTTAGAGCTACTGGCCTGCATAATCCTGAATTTAACTTGTCGAGTTATAAAAATAATATTATTTAGTACCTGAACGAAAACTGCTAATTTTCCCAATTTCTGCGTCAGGTGCAAATTTTAATCCTCAAAATACTCCATGTATTCCTGCGGTTAAAATTTGCGCTTTCCTTGAACTTGAAAAAATTTTCTAGTTTTCGTTCGGGCACTATTTATAATAAATTCGGATAAAGCTTTTATTTTGTTTCCTTATGCAAAGTATGTTTTCTACAGAACCTGCAATATTTATTAAACTCAAGCTTATCCGGTGTTGTCCGTTTATTCTTTGTTGTAGTGTAATTTCTTCTCTTGCATTCACTGCACGCAAGGGTAACAATTATTCTCACCAGCCTACTCCTCTATTCAATTATTTCGCTTACCACTCCAGCACCGACAGTACGACCGCCTTCCCTTATTGCAAACCTGAGCTCTTTTTCCATTGCTATCGGAGTTATCAGCTCCGCCGAAATCGTTACATTGTCACCAGGCATTACCATCTCTACTCCCTCTGGTAAACTCAAAACTCCTGTAACATCCGTCGTCCTGAAATAAAACTGCGGCCGATATCCATCAAAAAACGGAGTGTGTCGTCCACCCTCTTCCTTACTTAATATGTATACTTCTGCCTTAAACTTC
>JAJSZP010000056.1 GCA_030262775.1 Deltaproteobacteria bacterium
ATTATCTTGGATGGCGGCGTTCACTTGAACAGTACCCAAAGATATCAATAGAGTCTTTGCTTGGCATTTCGCTGGGACAGTTTCAACAATTAAAGGGAACATAGCCAAAATCAAAGCTCCCTTCCACCTTCTATCTTCTACAGCAATTCCCGCTGCAAAACAGATTAACATGTTGAAATTACTGCATTTTGCCTAAATGAGTTTACGAAATGAATGTCTAACCTATTGATATTGTTAGTTTTTTTGTAAGTAGATTTTGTTGCAATATCAAGTAGTTACAGTTTTTGTCGCAAACTCTCCTTGAAATTTATAATGATTTAAATATGTTAAGTCATTTTACGGCGGGAATTGCTGTATCTTCTACCTATTTCCACTAATTTTTTTAAGCATTTCTTTTATTTTAAGCTTTTTATCCGGATCATTTGTATTTAAGGCTTTTTTAAGGTGAAATTTGGCATTCTTGAAATCCCCCTCATTTTTGTAATATAACCCGAGATAATAATGTGCATCCCACATCCTGCCATGCCTGCCATAGGCATCGCCAAGAAAATACAGTGCCTGATTATAATCCGGATCTTTTTCTATGAGTTTTTCAAATGTATTCTCAGCATTTCCATACCTTCCAAGCCCTGTCTGGGTACGGCCGAGAAAAAAAAGGCATTCTATATCATCCGGTGCCATGTTTAAAGAAGCTTCAAGGGTTTTTAGTGCTTCTTCATAACGACCATTAAGAAAATATATCCTTCCAAGATCTTTTGATATATGAGAATCAAAAGATCTTTTCTCCAGCGCCTTTTTAAGATTGATTTCTGCATCTTTCAAATTTCCGGTCCTTGCCAGTACAAGTCCATACCCATAAAGCGCCATTGCGTCTGAGGGGCATTCAGCAATCCTGGTTTCGAACTTTTTTAATACAATACTCTCCTCTCCGTGCATACTAACAAACCGCGTATGAGTTATTTGAAAATCATAAGGATCAATACTAAACACCTGACCTGATGTTTTCTCACTGGTTTCAAGCCATGACCCAATATATACAATACGATCTTCCGAAGCTGGATGAGTAGTCAGATAGGTAGGAATTTGGTCAGAGCCGAACCACTGTTTACTTCTGATCTTCTTTAGCATTGTCAAGAGGCCTGCTCCGCTGTATCCTGCTTTGTTAAGATATTTTAATCCCAGCTGATCAGCCTGAATTTCATTCTCACGGCTGTATGCAAGAGAAATTGATTGCCCTGCAGCAACAGACCCTAAGGTTAATGCGCTGGATGCCGTTCCTGCTCCTTCCAATCCAAGGAATATCCCTGCAGCTATACCTGCAAGTGTTATAAGGCCAATTTTTGATTGTCTTTCAATGCGTTGAGAAATATGGCGGCATACGACATGAGCTATTTCGTGGGATAATATTCCTGCAAGTTCTTCCTCATTTTCCATTGCCTCAAAAAGCCCGCTATTTATAAAAATATTACCTGCAGGACTCGCAAAAGCATTGTAACTATCCTCTTTTATGATATAAAAGCGGTAATTGAAAGGCTGAGGAGGAAGAGCCAGGATAATCTTATTGCCTATCTTATTAACATAATTAACAATAAAAGGGTCTTCAATGAGTTCAAAGTGTTCTAAAACAACCCTCATGAACTCACGCCCCATTTCTTCTTCCTTTTTAACTGAAATACAAAAAGCCGCTTTTGGAAAACATACATCGGCTAATAAAATCAAAGCAGACAATATAACGAATATTTTTTTATAAAATTTCATATATCTATATTTTAACATATTATATATCCTTTTCAAATAACAAGTTTTGTGTTAGGAATTTTTTATGTCACAAATTATATGCATAGCAAACCAGAAGGGCGGTGTAGGAAAAACCACTACGGCTATCAATCTATCTGCAGCATTAGCGGTTTCAGAAAAAAAGACCCTTCTCGTTGATTGTGATCCACAGGGAAATGCCACCACAGGAATTGGTATTGATAAAGCCAGTATTTCAAATACATTGTACCATGGAATGATTGGAAAAACCGAGGCTATGAGTCTTGTTATGGACAGTGATATAGACAGTTTGAAAGTCATTCCATCAAGAGTTGAACTCATAGGCTTTGAAGTGGAAATGATGTCAACCCCTGAACGTGAAACTGTATTAAAAAAATTGCTTAGCCAACTTAATGATTCATTCGATTATATAATAGTAGACTGCCCGCCTTCTTTAAGCCTTCTTACGGTAAACGCCCTGACAGCAGCCGATTTAATGCTGATTCCACTTCAGTGTGAATTTTATGCTTTAGAAGGGCTTGGCCAGCTTCTGCAAACAGTAAAGCTTATAAAGCGCAGTCTAAATCCGAATCTTAAAATTGCCGGCATTCTTTTAACCATGTTTGATAAAAGAACTAACCTGTCATATCAAGTAGCCGAAGATGCTGATAAATATTTCAAGAATCTTGTTTTCAAAACTATTATTCCCAGAAATGTACGACTGGGAGAAGCTCCAAGTTTTGGCAAACCTATATTGCTGTATGATGCTGCTTCTACAGGAGCAAAAAGTTACTTTGATCTGGCAAAAGAAATAATATCAAAAAGTTTCATAAGGAATTAACGTCGCAATATGCCTAAAGCAAAAAAAGAATCTGATTCAAATCTAAAAAAAAGGAAAAAAATGGCACTTGGAAGGGGCATTGATGCCCTTATTCCTGATTTTAGTCCTTTTGAAAACGATAGGGTTGATTATTTCCAATGTGATATAAATCTGATCCATGCTAACAGGTATCAGCCCCGAATAATTTTTTCCCGGGAAGAGCTTGAAGAGCTTTGCAGCTCAATTAAAGAACAGGGAATCATACAGCCTCTTTTGCTTAGAAAGGATGGAAGCGGTTATGAGCTTGTAGCCGGTGAAAGGCGGTTTCGCGCAGCTAAAATGGCCGGGCTCACTCATGTGCCTGCTTTTATAAAAAATATCAAGGATACAGATCTTTTGGAGATGTCCATTGTCGAAAACATACAGCGAGAAGACCTCAATGCTTTAGAAGAAGCAGAAGCCTTCCATCAACTTATTGCGGAATTTAATCTTACTCAGGCGCAGGTGGCAAAACGGGTAGGAAAAAGCAGATCTGCTGTTGCAAATTTACTTCGTCTAAGACAACTGCCCGAACAAATAAAGACAAGTATCATGGATCATACCCTTAGTATGGGGCATGCAAGGGCTTTGTTAGGCGCTGATACATCAGCACAGCAAAATTCAGCCTGGCGTACAGTTGTTTTAAAAAAACTTTCGGTCAGAGAAACAGAAAATTTGATCAATCGTTTAAAATCAGAAAAGAAAAAGCCACGGCAATCTCTACCTGATTCAGAACAAATATACCTTTCAGGTCTGGCGGATGATCTTTCTCGTCACATTGGCACCAAAACTCAAATCAAAAAACACGGGAAAAAAGGAAAAATTTTAATCGAATTTTATAATAATGACGATCTTGACCGCCTTATAAATCTTTTAAAACAGTTATAGTTCAGATAGTTAAATTTTGCCGGCAACTGATAAGCGTTATGTCTCTTCATATAATTATTGATGGCTACAATCTAATACGCCAGTCAACTATTTTAAGCGACCTTGACAGTCAGGGCATTCAACTCGGGAGAGAAGCCCTGCTTAACATGCTTGCAACGTATAAAAAAATAAAGCGCCACAAAATTACCGTTGTCTTTGACGGAACGAATGCCCCTTTTTTCTCACAGCGCAGGGACAAAATAAAAGGAATTGATATAAGGTTTTCCCGCATAGGAGAGTCAGCCGATACTGTTATTAAAAAAATGGCCGTAACAGAAAGGGAGAAAGCTTTAGTTGTCAGCTCAGACCTGGAAATAGTTAATGCGGTTGCTTCTCAAGGGGCTTCCACTATCAGCTCGCATATGTTTGAAACAAAGATAGCCATGGCAGAATATATGTCTGAAAAGGGAGTTGACAGGGAGAATAAAGGCGGCTGGATTCCCACAACAAAAAAAAAGGGCCCTAGAAAACGGCTTTCAAAAATAAAACGAAAAAATAGGCTGAAAATTAAAAAGCTATAATCAAGAGCCTCTTGCAGAAACAACGCCGATTGGCATAGCACTACCACGTAATGCGCTACACCTCACGCCACTGTACAATATATGGCTCCGACAATGTGGTTTTATGTGTTTCTGCAAGAGGCTCTCTCAATATAAAAAAATACTTGCGATGAAACGAATATGCGTAATTGACGGACAAGGCGGCGGGATAGGAAGCACGATTATAAAGAAGCTCAAAGAATGTTTTGGTGAAAAAGTTGAAATTATAGCTTTAGGCGCAAATGCTATAGCAACATCTCAGATGCTTAAGGCAAGAGCAAATCGTGGCGCTTCCGGAGAAAATGCCATTGCTCATACCATACAGAGCGTTGATGTTATTATAGGACCTATCGGTATAATTTTAGCCAATGCCATGATGGGTGAAATAACACCAAAAATCGCGGAAGCTGTAGCAAGCAGCCCAGCCAAAAAACTTCTCATACCGCTAACTCAAGAACATGTTGAAATAGTAGGGTTATCCTCAATTCCACTTCCGCATTTTATCGAATCACTGATACAGAAAAATTTGAAGGATTTTACGGATAACTAAGGAGGAAATAATATGTGTGAAGCAAATGCTTATCTTATTGAAGAAAACGATGAAAAGCTGGTCATGGAGGCCGTTGACACGATCGAACCCGAAGGTGATGGTCTTATATTAAACAACATATTTGGAGAACAAAAACTCTTAAAAGCGCGTATACATTCACTTTCTCTTGTTGATCATAAAATTTATCTTAAGTACTAACTGTTTTTGCAAGGATTTCTCCAGATTAAATGAAAATATTACTTGCCAAAACAGCAGGCTTCTGCATGGGCGTACGAAGAGCAGTTGAAATGGCTCTTGATGCGCCCAATAAACACAAAAATCCTACCTATACATATGGTCCTCTGATACACAACCCACACATCCTGAACCTTTTAAAAGAAAAGGGAATATCCGTTATAGATGATATACCGGATCACGGTTCAGGCACTGTCCTGATAAGGGCGCACGGAGTTCCTCCCCAGGCAAAGGAAAGGCTGAAAAAAGCCGGTTTTACAATAATAGACGCCACATGCCCACGTGTAATCAAAGTGCAAACCATTATAAAAAAACATGCCAAGCAGAGTTATACATCAATAATTATTGGCGACCAGGATCATCCGGAGGTTACAGGACTGCTTGGCCACTCAGATGGCAAGGGATATATTATTGATAATATTAATAAACTCGATTCTCTTCCCGCCTTTGAAAAGGCCATCATTGTTGCTCAAACCACTCAGAACATAGAATTTTTTGAAGAAGTAAAAAAATGGGCGAACAAAAAATTCCCGCACTACAAAATCTTCAATACTATTTGTGATTCCACATCAAGGCGGCAGGCAGAAGTAAAACGTTTTGCAAAGTCAGTAGATGCGGTGATAGTCGTGGGGGGCAAGAACAGCGGCAACACCCAGAGGCTTGCTAAAATTGCAAAAGAATCAGGGAAACCTTCTTACCACATTGAATCAGAAGATGAGCTTGATTTAAAAGCCCTTGCCTCAGCACAAAACATAGGTGTAACTGCAGGAGCTTCTACTCCGAACTGGATAATAAAAAGAGTTTACAGAACTCTTGAATCCTCATTTTTTAAAAAAAAGCAGAGATGGCGCAAAGCATTTTTTTCAATACAACGCTCACTTCTTTTGACAAATATCTACGTTTCCCTTGGTGCCGGATGCCTGTGTTACGCCTGTACCAGGCTGCAGGGAATTGAGCACTATTTTCCTCATGTTCTTATATCTATACTTTATGTTCTGTCCATGCATATACTAAACAACCTGACCGGCAGCAAAGCCGATCAGTACAATGATCCTGAAAGAGCTCTTTTTTACAGAAAGCACAAGGTATTTCTCGCCGCTCTTGCTGTAATTGCCGGCAGTGCAGGCCTGATTGCCGCCTATCTTATGGGTATTACTTCTTTTTTGATTCTTTTCCTCATGAGTTTACTTGGCCTTTCATATAACATAAGGCTCTTGCCGGAAAGCCTTTTTGGAGGCAGATATCGCAGGATAAGGGATATATCAGGGTCAAAAACGGTTCTTATAGCAGCAGCCTGGGGGATCGTTACTTCGATATTCCCTATTCTTTCAGTATCTGAAAGTATTAGCGTAAGCACAATGATTGTGTTTTTTCTGTCAGCTTTCATGGTTTTTGTCAGAACCGCTTTTTTTGATACTCTTGATATGCAGGGCGACCGCATAGTAGGAAGAGCAACTATCCCAATACTATTGGGAGAAAAGCGGACCATGCGCCTTTTAAAAATCATGTTGGCTGTTATTCTCGCAACATTGCTGCTGTCGAGTGCGTTTCATCTTATCTCAACCCTTGGCTTTTTGCTTGCGCTCTGTCCGGTTTTCATATTTGTAATTCTTTCAGCCTATGAACGGGGTTATATGCTTTCCGGCATAAGGCTGGAATTTTTGGTTGAGACTCATTTTGTTCTCGCGGGCATTATCACTATAATCTGGTCAGTAGTTTAGATTTCTCACAGATAATTCATAATGGATTTTGTAAATATATTAAAGTTGCCGGCACTTGTTATTTTTGCATATATGCTCGGTTCAGTTCCCTGGGGCTCTATTGTAACAAAGTTGTTTACAACCATTGATATCAGGCAAAAGGGCAGCGGCAACATAGGTGCCACGAATATCAGAAGAATAGCAGGGAATAGGCTGGGAATAATTACCCTGGCAGGCGATGTGTTTAAAGGAGCGTTTCCTGTATATCTTGCTATCAATTTGACGGGTGTTAATGGTTTTTGGGCTGAAATATATGTATCCCTTATAGCTGTTTTAGCTTTATCAGGACATCTTTTTCCTGTTTTTCTGAAATTTAAGGGTGGTGGAAAGGGTGTCGCAACTACAGCGGGATGTTTCATTATAATTTCACCGATAGCGTGTTTTTTTGTCCTGCTGACTTTTATCATGTTTATATGTTTATGCAACCGGGTATCTGTAGGATCTCTTGGAGCGGCATTAATACTTCCAGTTGCTGTATGGAAGACGACAAATTCAAAAGTAATGGCGATGTGTGCTGCTTTAATATCAATACTTATCTACCTGCGCCATATTGAAAACATTAAGCGTCTGTTCTCGGGAACAGAACCAGTTATATGACTTTGTTGATTTATTTATGAGACTCAAATTATAATTTTGGAGGATTTGATGAAAAAAATATTGGTTATAATTGCACTTTTTTGTGGACTATTTTTTACCTTAGGACAAGCTTCATGGGCAGACGGCTCTCATAGAATTGGCGTTGGTACACACTACTGGGTAACTGCTGATGATATTGATAAGGACAATATTGATGAAAACGGACTGGCAATTATCGCTTCATACCAATATCTCCTCACCGAACACTTAAAGTTTGAAGTAGGCGCTGAATATTTGAAAGAGGGCTACGCAGGATCCGACAAATCTGTTTTTTCGCCACTGGCTTATATCTTAATAGGCAAAGGACTATATGCTGGCGCTGGCATCGGTATTAACCATTCGGGAGGAGAATTTGCCGATGAACCCCTTTATGCCTTACGTGCCGGTATTGATCTTGAAATCCTTCCATTGATTTTTCTTGATATCAATGCCAACTATCGTTTCGAGAAATGGGACTTTGATGAAATCGAAGACGATATAGACGGAGATACTATAACTATTGGTGCAATATTGCGTCTTCAATTCTAACCCTAATTTTTCATAAACAATGCTTAATAAATTGTATTATTTAGTAAACTGAAGTTTCACTGAAATTATGCATTGTATATTCAAGCAACCATGCGCAGCAGGGCGTCGACGAAAGATTTTTTTAGGGCTTTGAGGTAATTGCCCTCTTGATTGCAGAAACTCCTTCAATTTATGTATTACTTGCCTTTCGGCAGGACTAAACTTGAAAACCATTCAACCATCTGCTTTCGGCACCCCAGACAGTCGCTATTCGATTTGTGGTACTGATCATATTGTTCCATCAGGGTATTTGCATGTTCTCCATAAATATTGGTCAAACTTTCCTTCTTGAGAAAACTATCCATGCAGGAATAAACCATACCATCCTGCGCTGAAATAATCAGGGAAGCAGGGCATGGGGCATTCATGAGTACGGTCCGCGATGCAACATTAGGAGACGCCTTTTCAAGGATGTCTTGACTACATATGGTTGATACGATTTCAGCAGCCTCCGCGGAGTTGCTGTGGCCATAGTAAACTTTGTGTACCTTCATGAGAAGATTTGCATCTTCTGTCAGAAAAAACGTATCTGTATTCAGGTAAAGAACAGGCAAAAGGAAAGATCTGTTGAACCTGTCAAAAAGACTGGCGAGTAATTTACTGTCAGTCTGCCTGTCGGTTACAACAACCGGCAGCAGAACGAGCCTTGGAGCCTCCCTGTGCTCATTGCTCTCTATGTCAAAAGCACGTATTGACCGCTTCCAGGCCTGGTAATAATAGTTGAAGTTGTAATCTATATCCTTTACCGTTTCCAGAGGGACACGGTGGATAAAATTAACATAAAACCGGGCAAACAGATTCTCTTTGAGAAACGCCATGATGTTCTTCTGAATATATTCCAGATGGAGCATACCTTCGGACAGATTTTCCGCCATAAAATAAAGATGAGATGTAAAATTCATATGCGAAAACAGGTTTGACAGCGTCCGGCAAAGACTCTCAATATGTTCCTTGTCTTGTTTGCCCAGCACTACAAATATCTTCTGCAAAACCGGCTTTAGATTTGTTTGAAAATCGTTATTCATAATTTCTACGACACAATCCGTTTCCCCCTGTCAAGGGAATTGACTCGCCACAGGTCCTGAATCTTTTGGATTTCCTTGTAATTCATACAATCCGTCTCATAGTTGTTCCCAATGGAAAGATACGCCGGCCGCTCGTTGTTCAAGGGTTTAAGCTTGTATTCATCATAATGCCCGGCCATATGCGTCCCAAAATAGATCTGCATCTGCTGGGAGTTTGTATTGCCCATGATTTTGACTTTGTTTGCCTTCATAAATGCCAGGGTCTTAACTGCATCCTCAAATGTTTCATATGGAAGACCAAAAATGGTAAAAAGTTCTACTTCTATTTTTTCGCTCTGGGCCAGCTTGACTGCTTCAGCCACCCTTTCAACAGATATGTGCTTGCCAAGCTTCGCCAGGACCCGTTCCGAGCCTGATTCCAATCCAAAGGCAATAGTGCTCACTCCTGAGCGCTTCATTGTCTTCATTACTTCAGGGTTCACGAGGTCTGCCCGGGTCTGCAACCACATCTGCATATCAAGACCCTCTGATAGCATTCTGTCAAAAATTTCCATAAGGCGTGCAGGCTTAAGGGAAATATTCGGATCGGCAAACCAAAGTCTCTTCACGCCGTTTTTCCTGATCCACTTCATTTCCTCAATAACTCTATCGACCGAATGAAAACTTACTTTGTGTTTGAATGCATTTGGTGTGTAACAGTATATGCAGTCGTGAGGACATCCGCGAGAGGTCAGCATAATGGCTTCGCTCATGCGTGAGTAGTCGAAAGTGTCATCAAGATAGGGAGATGGATAAAGGTCAAGATCAGTCGCCGCATCAAGTCCGGGTGTATCAAAGACTTCGCCCCCTGCATCTTTGTAGCTGACACCCAAAAGACTGGAAAAAGGCGTCCCGTTTTTTATGGCCTGAGCAACATGCAAAAGTGTCTTTTCACCTGAAGATCGACATATATAGTCAATATCAGGTAGTTCGGAAAAAGCCGAAGACGGCATAAACGTAGCCTGCGGTCCCCCAATGGCAAGCTTGATATTTCTGTCTATGGATTTTATGAGTTTTGCAAGGCCATTCACATAAAGCATGGTTCTCTGATAGGCCGACAGCCCAACCAGAGCAGGATTAAACTTTCTGACAATCTCACAAAAATTTATGCGGGAGATATGTGTATTCTTTCCAAGTGACAATATCCTGGCATTAAAACCCTTGGATTTGAGAAATGATGCAATATATCCCAACGAAATAGGGGTCAATGATGGAGAAAAAGGGTTTATATCAATAAGTAATACATTCACAATACACACTCTTATAAGAGATGGATCTATCAAGGTCAAGTAAAAATCTAAGACCACTTTGAAGCACTTAAACACGCCCATCATGAAGGGCAAGCAAAAAAACAAAATCTAATGAGCCTCTTGCAGAAAGGTCCATCTGTGTCAGTAATAATTGCCGCATTAGCCTTATTTGCCCTTAGTTAGAACGCTTCCGGCAATTATTTCTTTAATTGTGCCTTAATTAAACCTCGGGCTCCGCCCGAGCGACCCAACGAGGTTCTACTATGGTGGACCCCAATTTGGATGGAGACCGCCACAATGTCAAAAAAAGACTTGCAGAAAAACTAAAACAACGAAAAAATACAAAATTAAATGAGGTTTACTATTTTATTTGATTGGATATAATCTAAGCAATAATATTAATTGGTTACAGCTATTTTGAGCGACTTCTCAAAAAGTTTTGGTGATTTTATGAAAAATATTCTAGTTACAGGTGGTTGTGGGTTTATTGGGTCGAATTTTATTCATTATCTGCTTGAACAACCTGATTTTACTGGCCGGATAATAAACGTTGATAAATTGACCTATGCCGGAAATCCTGAAAACCTGACGGGAATTGCTGAAAGATTTTCTAAGCAGTATGATTTTATTAAGGCAGACATATGTGATCGTGAAGCCATGTCTGAAATTTTTAATAATTATAAAATTGATGCTGTTTGCCATTTCGCTGCTGAATCGCATGTTGACAGATCTATTGCCGAACCGGATTCTTTTATAAAAACAAACATTTTCGGCACATTTAATCTGCTTGAACTTTCCAGGAATAGAGTAGCTCTTTTTCACCATATAAGCACTGACGAAGTCTATGGCTCTCTTGGAGAGGCTGGTTTTTTTACCGAGGATACCCCTTACAAACCCAATAGTCCATATTCAGCTTCAAAGGCGTCTTCTGATCACCTTGTAAGGGCTTACAATAAAACATACTCTTTGCCGGTAACGATTTCCAATTGCTCAAACAATTATGGCCCATATCAGTTTCCCGAAAAACTAATCCCTCTTATTATACTAAATTCCCTTGAAGGAAAGCCCCTTCCGGTTTACGGTGATGGCAGGAATGTAAGAGACTGGCTGTATGTAGAAGACCATTGCAGGGCTGTTTGGTTAATAATGAAGAATGGAAAACGCGGAGAAACATATAATATCGGCGGAAACTGTGAAATGCGAAATATAGATATTGTAACTATGATTTGTGATGTTATGGACGAGATGGCGGCCAGAGATGATAGTATGCCAAGAAGGGACATGATAACCTTTGTAAAAGATCGTCCAGGTCATGATCAAAGATATGCTATTGATTTTAGCAAGCTGCAAAAGGAATTGGGGTGGAAGCCTGATAAATCGTTTGAATCAGGAATAAGAAAAACCATTAAATGGTATATTGATAATAAAGGTTGGGTGGATAGAGTTGGCGCTGGTTCAGTTTAATAGGTGAGCACAACACGCCGAGATCAACGCAAATATTTGCTATAGACAGGTTGCTTTGAGTTTTCAAATTTCTGATAACCATTAAATGCATCAGTCGTTGAACACGTTTGCGGTTTACCGGCAGTAAGATAACCGTGGCAGCCTCGGCAAGTCGCACTGTCTGCTGATACTGAAATATGAAGCTTTGGGATCTATGCATTTTATCTTTTCACCTGCGCTCATCCCGGATAACCTGTCTTTTTTTAGCCAGTCCACTTCAATCTGCAATTGTCCAACTTTTTTATATAAACGATCTTGTTCGACCTATTTCTTCTCAGCCTTTTTGCCTTTTCCCCGGGTAAAAATATCACTGTCTCATTTTTTGGGGTCCACTATAGATTGATATTATGAAATTTCCCATGGCGAAATTGATTTGGATAAAGACCTGTAAACAGCATCTGTCTTCAGTAACATATTCTTTCTATCTGAATCTTCTTTTTCACAAAATACTTTAAGAGAAATATGAAATTTTTGTTTTTTTTTATTAAATATCACAATTTCACAATAATTACCTTTATCATAAATAAACTTGTAAGGGTAATCTTGTCTTTCTGAAAGCAATGTCGCCCTGTAAACCTCGTCAAATGTTAATGAAATGTGTTCAAAACATATATCATTATACTCTGGAGGTATATTTACACCAAGTTCATCTGCAAACTGCTCAAGTTCCTCTCGTGTGCAGTTAATAGTTCTGTAATGTCTTCTATCGGATATCTCCTCGCATTCACGGCGAATATACTCCAAAAGAAAGCGACCTGTCATCTTCTCCAGGCCGGGATCAATTCTGTTCTTTTTCTTCTGATATTTTTTTAATCTGTTATAATTTATAATTGCTCTTTTTAATCCGCGGAAAATTGATGATCTCCTGTTTGCGAACTTGAGATCTCGCAATATAATGGTTCTGAAACGCTTTATTGCTGCATCCTCCAGGCATTTAATGTCTGATAAAGTCAGTATCAGCTTTGGGCCTTCTTCTTCCTCCGTAAGATAATAAAAAGCTTCATAAAACGCTACTTCCGGCATCTCCCCGGAATTCTCAATCCAATCAACTTCCTGTTCCAGATAGTTTTGCTTGGAACTCATTTTTTATTACGCCCCTGCGACCTTTTGCTCAATACTCTTTAAAGCTTCTTTTGCGGCATCTCTTACTTCATCATGGTATATCCCGCTGTATAATATATTTTTCAGCTTGGGAACCATTTCGATATTTCCGGTTTCTCCCAAAACATATATAATATCGCCCTTAATTCGGTCCTCAACGCTTTGGAACTGCTCCCACAGGGGATTAATAACCTGGCTGGCCAGTGCGTTGTTTTTCTCAACAATATATTCGAATGTCACCATTGCACCAAGACGAACCGGCCATTTTTCATGAATAAGTGTATTAATAAAGGCGGGGAAAATACTGTTATGGTCAAGCATCATTTCTGCTACCTGATCGGCATTACCTTCTTTTAACAAGCTGATAATTGAAGAGGTGCCAAGACTGGAAGGGTTGCGGTTAAGTATTATCTCAACTATTTCGTTAAGCTTTGTGGTTCCGGTCCATCGAAAGCTTTCATCCAGCAAAATCGTTGGTGCGGATCGAATATTATTACGCTCTGCAATTTCAGGGAAAAGTGTGCCGTCAATAATTTCAAGTTTTATTAATTCATTTGCAAAAGCAAGGGGAATAAGTTGCTTAACACTTTTCGGGCAAAAAGGACATTGTTTTGCTATATATAATTTAAGCTCAGCGGGAATTTTAACTTTATCAAGTCGATTTTGTATTTCGCCGGTTAATTTAAACGAATTGCTGTCAAGTAAAGTCAGTGCTTCAAGAAATGGCTCTAATTCAACCTCAAGCGGTATTGCATGGTAATATATACTTTTGCCCACCTTGATGGCAGGCACCTGGTTTTCATCATCCTTGATTTGATTAATACTGAGCCTGGAAGCAAGGTGTGCTAATTTATCACTGAATTCTCTGAACCCTGTACTTCTTTCATCTTCTGTCAAAATAAGATCAATTTCGATTTTATTGGATAATCCATCATTCCATCTTTTAATCGTTTTTTCTTCCTGTGATGTCATTCCACAATCCTTATAATAACTCGTAATTTAGACGGCAAAGTAAAAAGCTTTAGTTTCAAGGCGCGCAAATTCTGAGGAGAGAGACGTACTTATAGCTACGTCGCAATGACGAAGGATGCAGCGCAACGCAAAAAATGAACTTTTTACGAAGCCGTCAATCATGATCGAAAACATAGCCGATTGAACGGAGGCTTTTAAAATGCGCCGGCTTTTTGGGATTATCCTCAAAATACTTTCTAAACCTCACAATAAAATTATCTACAGTTCTGGTTGTCGTATCTCTGTTATAACCCCAGCCTATTTCCAAAAGTTTGCCTCTGGAAAGCGGTTTGCCGCGATTTGCAATAAAAAGTTTTAAAAGTTTTACTTCCTGTTCTGTCAGATTTATTTTTCCGCATTTACAGTCTGCAACTAAAGTTTTAAAATTAATGTGGTTGCCTCCAAAAGCATAGATTTTCGGTAATAAAGCAAGACCGGAGCCGTTTATACCACTTTCCTTACGGTTCCAGGATTCCCTGGTTAAAAGCCTTTCAACTCTCAGCAAAAACTCTTCGAGGTTGAAAGGCTTTGAAAGATAATCATCCACTCCATAAGAAAAACCTTTTATCCTGTCATCAGGTTCGCTCTTTGCGGATAAAATAAGTATAGGAATCCGTTCATCCTCAAGACGGATATTTTGAAGCACGGACAATCCGTCAATTCCCGGCAGCATTATATCAAGCACTATCAGATCCGGCATCCATTCTTTCCATTTTTTAAGGCCTGAAATACCGTCTGAAGCAATAATTACATCATATCCCTGGAGTGAAAGATT
>JAJSZP010000057.1 GCA_030262775.1 Deltaproteobacteria bacterium
AGATGAATTATTCCGAAAATTTTGCTTTTTTTGTCAACTATGGAGGTCATAGCCTTTTTGGGATCATAGTTAAGCAGCAGGTGAACCTTATCTTTGGGCAGCTTGTCAGCTTGATTAAAGAGGGTATTTAGTATTTTAGTTAAAAAAATATCAAGCTGGCCAAGTCCAAGCGAAAGAGAAGTTTTATCTCGCAGAAAGATTTCAGATACTATGTGTTTAAGCTTTTCATGATCAGCCATTCCTTCCTTTGGAAGATATTTGGGTAGTATCCGGTCGATTGGTATCTGATTTAAAATTCTTGTTAAATTCTCTTCGTGGATATTGTTAAAATAGTCATTTATTATGTTTTTTACCGCTCTGGCAAATCCTTTAAATATATCGACATACTGAGTAAAAGTAAATCCTCTTGTCTCAAGTAAATGGGACAAAAGTTTTATCTGATCTTCCATTTCAACTGAAGAAATTCCATTCACTTTTAATGCCCTGTCAAACAAGATTAAGCGATCCAAGATCTGGTAAAATGTGGCTCTTGTTATAATGCTGAGGTCTATATTTTGAATAAGTTCTTCAAAAAGAACATTCACCAGAGATTCTATTCGAAAAGTAAGACCAAGCGCATCAAATTTCAATTCATGGTAGTATCCATACATTGATGGTATATCCACGGAAATATGTCTTTTTTTATAAATATCTTCTCTGGCTTCATATGACTTATGTGACAGAATCAAATCTTTTAACAATTCAATATAATTGATCAGCATGGAAAGTTTTTTCTTGAGATCCGGCTCGGCAAGAGCTTTTTTCAGCCTGTCCAAATGCGGGAAGGCTTCGGCTTTAAGCCGCGCAATATAATGATCAATTTCAATAAAATCGAGATTGTATTTCTGGTTTAAAAGTTTATAAAGAGATATTGCCAGTTCCAGCCTTTTCAGATCTGTTTGAGGCGCTTCTTTAATATCTGCAAGGATTTCCTTTATTTTTTCACTTTTGATGGTAATGAGATCAAAGGGTAAGTTCAAACCTTTTTGTTCAAGTCTTGTCATCGCAAGGTGAACACCGTCAATGTATATCCCCCTGGTGGTGATCTGGCTGTAAATGTCTGGCGGAACAAATGGCTCAAGAATACTTTTTTTTCTGGTCTTCCAAAAATTAAAGACAGCTTCCATAAAACCGATTATCAGGTTGTTGCTTTCAACATGGCTTTGTTTCCTCAAGAAATGGACAAGCACATCTTTTCTGCCGGTTATCTCATCAATATCAGTAGAAATGTCTCTTAGTTTTCCTTCAGCGCCAATATCATTAAAATACACTGGAAACAGTCTTGCCAACTGTTTGGCAAGATTGTATACTGGCTTAATATCGCTGTTTAAAAATTTTGTAATATCTCTTGGGAACAGGTCGGTATCTTTGATAAATACACCGCTGATAGAAAGATGGATTATAAGGCAGGAAAGAAGATTCACCGACCATTTCGGGTTAAGCTCAATCAGCTCTAACCAGGTTTTTATATTGCTGATATGAGCGCTGTTGACTTTTATTTGCCAGTTATTTCCAACGCCTTCTATCATTGGAGATTGAAAGCCCAGATCAATTGTTGAATCAATAAAAAGATTAACAAGATCAATTTCATCTGTTTTATAGACACCTTTACCCATATTCAGCACGCAGTTCAGAACTACGGCGGGAAACTTGCTTGTTCGAGTTTCTAAAATAGAAAAAGTTTTATAAATAAGTTTGTCTATATTATAGTATTTCTCATGTTCTATAAGCTGGCTTACTGTTCTGTTTATATCCCTTAAAGCTTCCTCATGCATCATAGATAGTCCTGAAGTATTCATAATATGGAAAAGGAATAAAAGCTTCCATCTATTTCCTTTGCTGTCTTTTATACCTTCCTGAAGAAGCTTTTGAGGAATTTCCTTGTATATTTCAACAATTTCTTTGTATCCCGGAATTTGTAGAAGGCTTTTTAAAAGTTCTTTAGAATCAATTTCTTTTTCCCTGGAAATATTGCCCAGATTAAAATTCCATTTTTTTATTTGGTTATGAGATATTTCATTAAAAATTTCTTTTAAATTTAAGTCATTATCAATTAAATCCGCTTGTTTTTCAAACCAGGCCCAAGGACATTCCTCGTTCAGCCAATATGAATATGAATGCTTAAAATATTTTAATAAAAGTAAATTGATAAACCTATAGCTTATATTAATTTCAGATGAATATGTTAAAAGCTCTTTGGCCAAGTTTTTAATTTGATAGAAACTTTTAATAAAAAGAAAGAAGCGTTTATCATTGTAATTTTTTATGTGATCAAATGAGTCATTGATTAACGGCATAAATCTTTTGATATCAGGTCCGGAGTCTTTAATAATTTTCTGCAGAAAGACCAGTAAATTGTCAGCGGCATCGGCTTTAACTGTTTTTTCGTTGCTTGATTCAAGCGCACAGGTGAAGATATTTACAAAAAGAGTTGCGGCTTCGTGGCCTTTTGGGTGGTTTTTTAAAAGATAAAAATAGTCCAGAGAATAACTTCTTGCTTCATGAATAATAAATTTCCAGTCCTTATATGGATGAGAAAGCTCTTTAAGAAAGGTATCCAATCGTTCCATGAGTCCATAATACCCGGACATAATTTCCTGAAGAACTGAATATTGGGCATCTATGGTGACATCAACATGATAGCAGGCTATATTTACTTCAAGGGCTTTTGACTTTATTTTCAAACCCTCCTCCTTTCTTTCGAGCTTCAATACGCGCTTTTAGTTTTGGAAAAAGATTTATATCAGTGTGAGGCAAAAAAAGAGAGGCCACGTAATTGTCCATAAAAGAGGCAGTTTCCGAAAGCTCAAAGTTTGTCATTTTTCTTGCCACCTCTACCACATCTTTTCTGATGCGGTTTGTGAGCGAACTTATTTTTGCCCCCATGAGCGATCCATTGCCGATAAAAATAATTTTATCCGGATCAATTTCAGGCAGCAGCCCTATGATCATGGCCTTTTCCAAATCTACAAAGCTTCCAAAACCTCCGGCCAGAATAATACGGTCAATATTATTAATACTGAGCCCCACTTCTTCAAGAAGAGTCATACCTCCGCTGTACATGGCGCCCTTTGCCCGTATAAGGTTATTTATATCCGGCTCTGTGAGAACAATATCTCTATCTATTCGGGTTAAATGAGCGAACGCAAGTACATATTCATATACTCCATCAACCTGACGTATGCGATTTGTATCAAGTTCGTGGTTGAATTTACCAAGATTATCAATAATACCCATTTCAAACATAGTTGCCACCATATTGATAAGCCCTGAACCGCAGATGCCTTTTGGCCTGACATTCCCAATAGTTATGTTCATGGGCTCCAGGGTAAAAGGATCTATGGAAAAATCTTCGATAGCTCCTGTTGTGGCACGCATTCCAAATTTGATGCCGCCTCCTTCAAATGCCGGACCCGCAGAACAGGCGGCGCAGGCAAGCCAGTCTTTGTTGCCGATAACGATTTCCGCATTAGTCCCAATATCCATGTAAAGAGTAATTTCCTCAGAAAGGTACATCCCCGATCCCATGACGCCGGCTACAATATCTCCACCTATATAGCTTGAGACATTAGGATAAACCAGCGCTGTAACATGGTCGCTTAAATTCATTCCCAAATCAGCCGCTTTTATCGGCGGATATAAGGCTGCGGCTGGAACATATGGCGAACGTCTTATGTATTTGGGATTCACTTTAAGCATGAGCTGGGTCATGGTTGTGTTGCCGGCCAGTGTTATAGCTGAAATATCGTCAGCATTAACATCGGCATGCTTTATTATTCGGTCTATTATCTTGTTAATAGATTGTATAACGACGTTGTGAAGCTTTTCCAGTCCTCCTGGTTTTTCGGCATACACAATTCTGCTTATAACATCTTCGCCATAGCTTATCTGTGGGTTAAAATCGCCATAACTTGACAGGACACTGCCGGTTTTAAGATCAATCAACTGACCATAGATTGTTGTAGTGCCAATATCCATGGCAATAGCGAAATTACTGTCAGTAGTATCGCCAGGCTGAATATTGATAATACGTGTAAGACCGGTTTCGTGGACAGGGTTGGCTATTGTCGCGGTGACTTTAAACGCCTTTTCTCTTATTACGTCTGGCGCTTTTCGGATAACAGGAAGTTCAATTTCCAGATGATGCTTGTTATAATTTTTTCTAAGATAGCCGACTATTCTGGTTACATCCGGCCTGTTATTCTGTGCAACAGGCTCGGAAAGCTTAAGGTATTTTTTCTCAACAGGAGGTATGAAAAGACCTTTTTCTTTTAAATCCTCCAGATTTATTTCCTTTATAAGGGCAGCCCGCCGAGGGGTGCTCTGCATATTAAGCACACCGGCATCTATCTCTGATTCTATGGGAACACGGACAACTATATCGCTTATTATGGCGCTCAAGCAGGCCTGGCGGTATCCTTTGGAAATATCCTCTTTGTTTAATTTCTCGGATATTCCTCCGTCAACTTTTCCTTTTTCAATGATGACACGGCACTTTCCACAAACACCTTCCCCGCCGCACGAGGCATTAATATGTACTCCCGCTTCCATGGCAGCACGAATAAGGCTTTCTCCATCTTTAACCCTTATTTCTTTGTTGTGAGGAAGGAATAAAACTTTATGCACACATATCTCCTTTTTATAACTCAAGCTTAGGGCTCGGAAAAAATTAAAAACTAAAATTAACATAACTACTCACGTAGTCAGGCTGAAGCTGTTTAGACTAAAGGCTGAAGCGGATCAGAAGAGCACGATTGCCGTACTTTGGCGAAAATATTTGATTCTTGCACCAAACATGGCTTTAAAATGCGCTTTTTCCTAACAGTCTTCAGTCTATTCACCTTAATAGTTATAAATTAACATAGTTGACATTAACTTGCAATCCCCGTTAGTCTGGATTTCTCATGAACAACTCATAATCCGTGGTGGACTATTACGATATGACTATTTCTTATTCAGTAATAATTCCTGCTTATAACGAGGGGAAATGGCTTCCAGACACTCTAAATTTTCTTAAAAGAGCTATGGAAGCAGTTGAAGCCAATGGAGAGATTATCGTCGTTGACAATAATTCTACGGATAACACCGCTCAAATAGCTAAAGCGAACGGTGCCCGTGTAATACACGAGCCTGTTAACCAGATTTCCCGCGCTCGAAATGCCGGTGCAAAAATTGCTGAAGGACGATATCTAATATTTTTAGATGCCGATACTATTCTGCCGCCAGATCTTCTGCAAACCGCATTGTTTAATCTATCAGCCGGAATGTGCTGTGGCGGCGGAGTTGTTGTTGCTACAGACAAAACATTAAGACCATTTGCTCAAAAATTTGTAGATTTCTGGAACTGGTTGTCTGTAAACTTTGGCCTGGCTGCCGGATGTTTCATCTATTGCCTTAAAGAAGGTTTCGAGGCAACAGGAGGATTTAGTGAACTGGTCTATGCCGGCGAGGAAATTTTTTTTTCTCACTCTCTTAAGTCATGGGGCAGAAAAAGAGGACTTGCTTTCCGTATTATTTTGAATCCATCTGTAATCACTTCTATCAGAAAGATCGAATGGTTTACTATATATCAAATGATGGTCAGAATTTTGTTTATTCTTGTTTTTCCCTTTGCAATTCGTTTTAGAATCTTTTGTTTTCCATGGTACTGCAGACCCAAAGAATAGGGCTTGTTATTGAATATCGAATATTGAACAAGGAATATCGAATTATCAAGATTAATAAGGTGTTCCATAACTTCGATATTCATTATTCCTTGTTCGAAATTTTGCGGTTCAAAACAAAATGGCGATTGTTAAGTGTTTTTGAATTTGATGTTTAGCCGGAAACTATATGCCTGAGTTTTCGAAAAATAGTTTAAGCAAATTTTTGTCGATTGGTACAAAAGTTGCTGTTCAACATAGTTAATCAATCATTTCAAATAATTAGCACTGATAAGAAATTTTTGTTCTGAAAATAATACCGGTGTTAAAACAAAAAAGGAAAGCTGATGCGTGATATCGCAGCTATTTTTCCGTTGGGCCTATGAGTTCAACAAACGCCCCAAAGCCATCAACATGACAGATATCCTCAAGAAGCTGTCACAAGCACCGAGCGGTCAGCACTTGAGTGTGTAATCTCTGGAATGCACCTTTTCGAGGCGTTGTGCCAAAAACCCCTTATATCAAGAACTTTGAACCGGAGGTGTCTTTTGGGTGTGCCTCAAAACGGACATAACTGTTGCAACCATTGATGAAATATCTCCCATATTAGCCGGGATAATCATAGTGTTATTCTCTTTTGCCAAATTTCCAAATTCCGCGATATACTTTTCTGCCACTCTTAAATTTGCGGCCGTTTCTCCTCCAGCCATATTTAAAGATTCAGCAACTTTTTTAATCCCTTCAGCTGTGGCCTGTGCAACCAATTCAATTTCTTTTGCTTGACCTTCAGCCTCATTTATACGTTTTTGTTTCTCACCTTCGGACACTTCAATAGCTTCTTTTTTTAAGCCTTCTGCACGATTAATTCGAGACTGCCTGTCTCCTTCAGATGTTGCTATAGAGGCACGTTTTTCTCGTTCTGCTCTCATTTGTTTTTCCATTGCGTCCATAACACTTTGGGGTGGCGTTATATCTTTTATTTCATAGCGCAATACTTTAACACCCCAATTTTGTGCTGCCTCATCAATTGCGAAAACTACTTGTTGGTTCAGACTATCGCGTTCTTCAAAAGTCCTATCTAATTCAATTTTGCCAATTACTGACCTGAGAGAAGTTTGAGCAAGTTGGCCCGCTGCAAATTTATAATTGTCAATACCGTAGGCAGAAAGCTTACTATCTATAACTTGAATATACAAGATACCATCTATCGACACGGATACGTTATCGGTCGTTATGCAGTCCTGCGAAGGGATATCCATTACTTCTTCTTTCAGGGAACGCTTGTAGGCGACTCTATCAAGGAAAGGCGCAAGGATGTGGAAGCCTGCACTCAATGTTTTACTGTACCTACCAAGTCGTTCAACAACGTATTCTAAGCGTTGAGGAACAATGACAGCTGTTTTAATCAATAAAATTATTGTGATTACAGCAAGCACACCAACTACAATGATTGATTCGTTCATTTTTCTCTCCCCAATAAATTTAATTCTAAAAAGAATATCCGAATATGACAGTATAATGTTGCAATATAGTCATTATCCATATTGATGACCTTAACAAGTTTGAAGCCAAGTTGTTTTGCTTTTTTTTTAATTTGAATTTTTTCTTGCTTTCTATTTTTATGCAATCTCCCAAACGGGATAGCTTGAGGCTTCACCAGTGAGGTTGCCGCCACCTGCTCGGAACATGCTCCCTTGCTGGTCCCTATTTCAGAACACGCAGTCCATAACTATATCATGCCTTCTTCGGTTATGCTCAAGTTTATCCCTTTGGTTAAGTTGCGTATGCTCCTTATAAAGGTTTAACTTTAAAAGTGAGCCCATCCTCTGACTCTTGGCTTCCTATTAAAACTGATTGTCCTTCTTCAATTTTTACGTCTGAAATAGCCCTCCAAAAACTCCCCATGACTTTTATCTCTCCAGGCATGGTTGGTGTTATTGTTTTTGTCACTATAGCTGTTTTTCCAATTTTTGAGTCTGCATAGCGGTCATCGATAGCATCACAAGTGGTTCCCTTAAATATTTTTATGCTGTATTTGCGTAAAGAAAAAAGAAGAAACAGTGAGGAAACAGTGAAAATTAATATTTGGATCGTTAATTCAATATCTGTCAGCCAGGCAATTAATCCAGCTATCCAGCATCCGACTGTAAAAAAAATTAAGATGAACCCTGGGATTAATAACTCTGCGATTAAAAATGCAACGCCTACAAAAAACCATATTAGCGAAGGTGAAAGATTCATTATTGTTTCCATTTCCATAGCACCTATTATTCGGTGATTTCAGTATTAGTCCCTTATTCTTCGTATGTTCCGACAGAGTAAACCCAACCAATGACATTGTTTTATTCAAAGTCCTTACCTGAAACAATTGTTTCATTTAACCCTAAAAAAATCCTCGGTCAAGGACAGAGAGCCGGGGTTTGTTCCTTCTTCACTTTTTTCAGGCATATAAATTCCCCCCTTTTTTACCTTATTTCCCAAAACAGATGGCGCCCATCTACAATTGAAACAATTCCAGAGCTTCGTACTTTCCAACGTACCGCTATCTATAAATTTTGTCAATGTCAGATGAAAGCCGGTGCCAACATTCGGGCAACAACGTAAGCCATGATATTTTGTAAATTCAAGAGGTTATTTGATTATGATTTTCTATCCATTCTTGCTATCGGTAAGTCGCCCATCTGGTTTACTACAAATTCAAACAAGTCTGGAAAGTCTATCTCAAATAATCGTCCAGATGCTGTTGTTCCATTGAGTCTCGTTAGGCCAAAGTTATGAATGACGGTGGAGCCTCTTGCGGAAACACATAAAACCACCTTGCCCATACCATATTTTGTAGGATGGCATGAGTTATGGCACATTATGGGGAATAAAATTTCCCCTATCGGTTTTTTCTTGAACACATTGAAATGTTTTCCTTTGTTAATGAGAAAATATATGATAATGTATAAGCTCAAACTGACTTCAAAAGGCGCATTATATTTGTAAAAATAAAAGGTTAGGCTTGTTTTAATTCTTAACTTATTCCATTTTTACATCCTTCAACTTGTTGATTTAATAGTGTTTTTTTAATTGCCAGGACTTATTGAGAAATTACGTCATATATAGTTAAGCGGTTGTTTTCATGGCAAAAGATATTTTCTTAAAACAGCTTGAGCTTACGATAATGGGAGTTCTGTTATGGAAAATATAGACAGAAAAACTGCCAAAGTTGAAAAGAGAAAATTTAAACGTTTTAAAGTTAAAGATCTTTCTTTTGCTTTGTTAAAGTCTGTTTCTTATGAAGAGCTTGGAGAAATTGTTGATATAAGCAAAGGAGGCATTGCCTTTCAATATTTTGTTGGGGAAAATCAGATAAAAAAAGCTGTTGAATTAGATATAATTCTTGCTGGGAATGGCTTTCATATGAAAAAAATACCATGTAAAACAATTTCTGATTTTGAAATAATTGATGAAATATATTTTAGCCATTTAAAAATGAGACGACATAGTATTAAATTTGGTGAGCTGGATAATAATCAAATATCCGAGCTGGATTATTTCATTAAACACCACACAATCAGTGAGGCACAGACAATCTGATTGATTTCGAAGGATTGCAGATATGAGTATGGAACGAACATCAGAGGTTGACCGCAAGACTAAAGAAACAGTTATCAATATTAAGCTGAATCTGGACGGTAAGGGCAAGCATGAGATTTCAACTGGTATTCCCTTTTTTGACCATATGCTTGCGCTTTTTGCTGTTCATGGTTTTTTTGGTTTAAGCTTATCTGCCAAAGGAGATATTGAAGTCGATTTTCATCATACAGTTGAAGATGTGGGGCTTGTATTGGGAGATGCATTTGATAGAGCTCTCGGCGACAGGAAGGGGATAAAGAGATATGGGTCTTCTTTAACACCTATGGATGATGCCTTGGCATCGGTTGCCATTGATTTATCAAAGCGGCCTTATCTGGTATTTAATATTCCAAATCTAAAAACCACTGGCAGTAAGTTTGATTTTTCCCTTGCGAAGGAATTTTTCAGGGCATTTTCTACTATGGGAGGGATGAATCTTCATATAAATGTCAGCTACGGCGAAAACGAACATCATATTATGGAATCAATTTTTAAGGCCGTCGGCAGGGCGATGGATCAAGCCGTTTCTTTTGATAAACGTATTACAGATGTCCATTCTACAAAAGGCACATTATGATCAGACAGTGCAACCGTTCAAAGGCTCAGAATTCAAAGTTCACGGTTCAAGGCCAGAGAGCTCTGCCCGCCAACAGCAGGCAGGCGTGAATCGAAGAAATCAAGGCAACCAATATTGAGGAGTAGTTGGTTTTGCAGTAAACGAAAACCTTTTTCAGATCGGAACATTTTTTAAGAAGAAAGGGAACCTGGATTACCGCATAAGAGATGGCTGTTTCAGGTCTTGAAGCTGTACTTCAGACATTTGCGGAACTATGATTATTATACCTGCAGTTGATATAAAAAATGGTAGATGTGTCAGACTCCTTCAGGGCCGGATGGATGAAGAAACAATTTTTTCTGATAATCCCGCGGCTATGGCAAAGAAATGGGAGTCGTATGGTGCTGAAATTATTCATGTAATTGATCTTGACGGTGCCTTTAAAAAAAGTCCTCAAAATTTTAATTCAATCAAAAAAATAGTTAAAAGCGTTGACGCCCATATTCAGGTTGGAGGCGGAATAAGGGATAACGAGACAATAAGCATGTTCCTTGATATCGGGGTAAAAAGGGTAATTATCGGAACCGAGGCAATTAAAAATTCTGCCCTGGTTAAAGATGCCTGCAGGGCATTTCCAGGTCAGATTGTTGTTGGGATAGATGCTCGAAATGGATTTGTTGCTATTGAGGGATGGACTGAGACAACACAGGTTAAAGCCATTGATTTGGCAAAGCAATTTGAAGATTGTGGTGTTGCAGCAATAAACTTTACCGACATACATAGAGATGGTATGCAAACCGGGCCTAATATTGAAGAAACCAGACGTATGGCAAAGGCTGTATCAATACCGGTAGTTGCTTCAGGCGGTGTTTCAACAATAGAGGACATAAAAAATTTAATGCCTTTAAAAGAGGTCGGGGTAGTTGGCATTATTACCGGAAGAGCACTATATAGCGGGGCTCTGAACCTTAAAGAAGCTATTGAAGTTTCAAGAATAAAGAAAAATTAAACCACGAATGGGCACGAAGTTTATGCTTTAATTAAATTTATCTTGACAAAAATATTATTAATAGTTATTTAATAAGTTTAAAATAATTATTACTATGTTATGGTTTGGCTTTTCATGATACATCTCTTTGTTGACAATTCAGATCTTCAAATAAGTCATTTTGGGCACATAAAGGAGTTTGCTAAACTTCATTCCATTTAACATCCCGCCGTTATTACCTGTTTTCCCTATTCCATAGTTTGTGGAGGGTGCTTTTTTGGCAGTTTTTATTCCTAAAGATAAGATTTCAGAAATTAAAAATAGCGTTGATATTGTAGATATCATTTCAGATATAGTTCTTCTGAAAAAAGTTGGAAGAAACTATGTGGGTCTTTGTCCATTTCATGCCGAGAAAACACCGTCCTTTACTGTAAGTCCCGAGAAACAAATATTCTATTGTTTTGGCTGTGGTACTGGTGGAAATGCATTTAATTTTTTGATGAATCATGATGGTCTTTCATTTTTTGAGACGGCAAAAATGCTTGCCGATAGATATGGTATTGAGATTCCGGCTCAGACAATGTCGCCGGAGCAAAAAAGGAGGATTAGCGAAAGAGAAAGCTTGCTTGCTGCAAATAAACAGGCAATGTATTTTTTTAAACATAGCCTTTTAAGTGATGCTGAAGGGAAAATAGCTTTAGAATATCTCAAAAAACGTGGGATTGGAGAAGATACTATAACTATATTTAATATAGGGTTTGCGCCCGCAGGCTGGGATAATATTATAAATTACTTTTCAAAAAAAAATATATCGCATGAACTCGTTGAAAAATCCGGTTTGATTATTAAGAGGAAGAGTAAAAACGGTTATTATGATCGTTTCAGAAATCGTATAATGTTTCCGATTTTCGATGTCAGCAAGCAGGTGTTAGGTTTTGGGGGACGTGTAATGGATGATTCTTTGCCTAAATATCTGAATTCTCCCGAGACATATGTTTACAACAAGAGCCGATCTCTTTATGGATCGCACATTGCAAAAGAGAGCTGCAGGGCAAGTGAAACGGTTTACATTGTCGAAGGATATTTTGACGTATTAGCATTACATCAGCATGGAATTCCGAACTCCGTAGCAACACTGGGTACTTCTTTAACTCAGGAGCATGTCCAGATTCTTAGAGGATTTGTTGGCAAGAATGGCAGATTCGTTTTGGTTTATGATTCTGATGCAGCCGGCATTAAGGCAGCGGAACGAAGCATAAAGGTTTTTGATAAAGGATATGTCAGTGCACAAATTCTTGTGTTATCCGAAGGATATGATCCTGACTCATATCTTTTTGAATTTGGATACAACTCCTTTATGAATGCGGCTTCAAAGGCTAAAAGTATAATTCTTTTTCTTATTGAGTCTGCTGTAAATAAGTATGGACTTTCCGTTGAAGGAAAAATTCGTATCATATCAGACCTGAAACAGCCTTTGGCTAACATTAATGATAGCGTTGAACGATCATTATATATCAAGGAGCTTGCAGAAATTATAGGAATTGATGAAGCAGCAGTTATGGAAAAGGTGAGGATAGTATCCGGCAATAAAAGCATCAAATCAAACAAAAAGCTGTCAGACAAGATGCGGGATAAAAACTTTACGTTAAAGGGGGACAGGCTCGAAAGGCAGATAATTGCAATGATGCTTCAATTTCCCGAAATATTATCTGAAATTATTTTGCGTAATATACTCAATCAGTTCGAAGATGAATCTTTAAAGCTAATTGGTCAACTGGTTCTGAAGCAGGGAGAGCATAAGGACGTTCGGGATGAATTGCATGCTGTGAGCACCCGGGGCAACATATTTGTATCTGATATCATTAACAGCATTGACGACAGGGAAAAAAGAAGTATTGTTGCTTCTTTGTCGATTGGTGAAGATCAGTGGAGCCGTGAAGGCTGCCTCAAGCTGTTAGCGCAATTTGAGTCAATCAGAAACCGTCAGAAAAAAACTTTGTTGAAGAAGATAAGGGCAGCAGAGGAGTCTAATGACTATGAGCTACTTTTAGAATTGTTAAAGAAAAAGCAAATTCAGGTCAGGAACGACCTGAAATTAAGCTAAAAGTTTTTCTGAGCGGTTAGGATTTACCGTAATTATCTAACCGCACAGCTCGGAAAGTTTTGTAATAGTTTTGAAGTTATTGGGAGGCTGCAATATATGGCAACTAAATCCGTTGCAAAACGAAAAAATGTAAAAAAGATCAACAAACGATCATTGAACGAACTGATTATAAAAGGTAAAAAGCAAGGTTCTTTAACTTATGACGAGATTAACAAGGTATTTCCCGAAGATATGTTATCTTCCGATCAATTTGATGAAACTCTAATGCTGTTTGACGATCTTGATATCGAAATCGTGGATAAAAAAAAACGCAAGATAGTGGATAACCAGGTAGAGTTAAAAGCAAAATTCAATCAAACCAAGGCTGTTTCTTCTGATGATTTTGGTACGGTAACCGATCCTGTCAAGATGTATTTACGTGAGATGGGTCTTGTGACTCTCTTAAGCAGAGAAGGAGAGGTTGAAATAGCCAAGAAAATTGAGGCCGGCGAACAGGCTGTTTTAAGGTCGCTTATAGATACCACTACCGGAGTTGAATGCATTTTAGATTTAGGAAAACATATTGAAAGCGGCAAGCTTCGCCCAAAACATGTGTTAAGAGATGTTGATGAAGGTGATACATATGTTGATGAAGTATTACAGATTGAAAAGTTTTTAAGAACCATTTGTTCGATTGAAAAGATTGACAAAGAAAATAAAGCATACAGGGAAAAACTATTTTCATCAAAATTAGACATGTCTGAACAGAGTCGCATCAGAAGTCATACAACTCGCAGGAATAATAAAATATTCGACCTATTAAAAAATTGGCGTTTAGAAGGGAAAGTAATAGATAAGATTGAGAATATTATAAGAGGCCGGATAGAATGGTTCGATTCCATGAATAAAATGATTGCTATGTATGCAGATACAGTTAACATGTCCGTTGTTGAACTTTGCGTCAATTTAAAGACAAAGAAAAATTTTGTTAAATGGATTAACTGCAGTTGTGATTTGACTATGGATGAAGCAACCTTACTCTATAGGCAACTTAAAAAGATCCATGAAGAGATAAAAGAAAAAGAATATGCCATAAAGACTAACAGCCGGACTTTAAAAAAAATTATGTTAGGTGTTGATGAAGGACGCCTAATAGCTAAAGCAGCTAAGAGTGAGTTAACCAGAGCCAATTTACGGCTGGTTGTCAGCATTGCAAAAAAATATACTAATAGAGGTCTTCAGTTCCTTGATCTGATTCAGGAAGGCAATATTGGGCTTATGAAGGCCGTAGATAAATTTGAGTACCGCCGTGGTTATAAATTCAGTACATATGCAACATGGTGGATACGGCAGGCCATAACAAGGGCAATTGCCGATCAGGCAAGGACTATTCGAATTCCAGTCCATATGATAGAAACTATTAATAAGCTGATCCGTACATCCAGATATTTGGTGCAGGAGCTTGGGCGTGAGCCTAAGCCTGAGGAGATAGCAAATAAAATGGAGATACCTATTGATAAGGTTCG
>JAJSZP010000058.1 GCA_030262775.1 Deltaproteobacteria bacterium
GAAGATTTGAATATTTCGGGTTCAAAACCTGCATCTATTATGCTGGTTGGCCTGCAAGGGTCCGGAAAGACAACTACAGCAGGAAAACTCGCCGTTTTTTTAAGAAAAAAGGGTAAAAAGCCTTATCTTGTACCCGCAGATGTTTATCGCCCTGCTGCTATTGATCAGCTCAAAAAACTTGGCGAACAATTGTCTGTTCCTGTTTATTCTTCCACTGTGGAAATGGATCCGGTACAGATATGCAGTCGAGCGAGAATTGCTGCACAGCAAGAGGGATGCGATATTCTTCTCCTTGATACTGCAGGGCGCCTGCATATTGATGAAAATCTGATGGCGGAACTCTGTAATATTAAGGATGCAGTTAAGCCATCTGATATTCTACTTATTGCTGATGCCATGACAGGGCAGGATGCTGTAAATATAGCAAAATCATTTGATAATACCCTGAATCTTGGTGGTATTATTCTCACCAAAATGGATGGTGATGCACGTGGCGGCGCAGCAATTTCTATCAAATCAATAACCAATAAACCGATTAAGTTTATTGGTGTTGGCGAAAAACTTAGTGAACTGGAACCTTTTCATCCGGACAGGATGTCCTCAAAAATACTGGGGATGGGAGATGTCCTTACTATTATTGAAAAGGCCCAGTCTATGGTTGATGAAAAAAAGGCCGTTGAACTTGAAAAGAAGTTAAGAAAAAATGAGTTTACATTAGATGATTTTCGGGATCAGATGGTTCAGATACGAAAGATGGGATCATTAAAAGATTTACTGAGCATGATTCCCGGTTTTAGCAAAAACAAACAGTTTAAAAATCTTGAAGTAGATGAAAAAGAATTTGTCAGAATCGAAGCCATAATCAACTCAATGACACCGCAGGAAAGGCGGCAGCATACCATAATAAATGGGAACCGCAGGAAAAGAATAGCCAAAGGCAGCGGTACAAGCATACAGGATATTAACAAACTTCTGAAAAATTATACTCAGATAATGAAAATGATGAAGAAGATGAAGAAAGGCGGCATGCGCGGATTAGGCAGAGGCATGCTGCCTTTTTAAGGAGATAAAAAATATGCCGGTTAAAATTAGATTGGCCAGACATGGCGCAAAGAAACGACCCTTTTATAGAATTATTGTGGCTGACTCCGAAAGCCCAAGGGATGGAAAATACCTTGAAGCTGTCGGAACTTATAACCCCTTAAAAGATCCTGCTGAAGTTTCGCTGAAGGAAGAACGAATCAGGTACTGGATGAATCAAGGGGCTATTCCTACAAACACTATAAAAAGCCTTTTTAAAAAAGAAGGTTTGTTCGCAATTTCTGATTAATTACCCTGAATCTCAACAGTAACAAAGGAGATGAAGCTATGAAAGATCTGATTAAGCATATTGCACAGGCACTGGTAGATCATCCGGAACAAGTAGCTGTTTCAGAGGTAGAGGGTAACCAGACTTCGGTTCTTGAACTTAAAGTAGCAAAGGACGATCTAGGGAAGGTAATTGGGAAACAAGGCCGAACAGCACGGGCAATGAGGACTATATTAAGCGCTGCCTCTGCCAAGATAAAAAAACGTACGGTTTTAGAAATTTTAGAATAAGCTTGTGGGAAATAAGGGTTCTCTTCTTATTGCAAAGATAGTCGGCACGCATGGTCTAAAAGGAACCTTCAGGGTCTATTCTTATGCTGAATCTTTGTCTGTCTTTAAACCGGACAGTTTAATTCTCATAAGAAATACAAAAGGATATGAAAAGATCCATGCGGTCAACTGGGCCAAACCCCACAGGCAAATCATTTTATTGTCTCTGAAAGGTATTACTGCTATCTCTAAGGCAGAACTATTAATCGGTTCTGAGCTTTTTATAAGCAAAGCGGATCTTCCAAAACTGGAAGACGGAACCTATTACTGGTTTGATATTATAGGCCTTTCTGTTTTTACAATAAATGACGAGTACATCGGCCGTGTTGAATCAATAATTCCAACAGGCAGCAATGATGTCTTTGTTGTGAAAGGAGAGGATAAAGAAATTCTGATTCCAGGGATTGAATCAGTGGTATTATCAACAGATTTTAATAAGAAAATAATGACGGTGGATTTACCTGACGGTTTATGATGAATTTTATTGTTCTGACTATCTTCCCTGAAATGTTTAAGCCTTTTTGGGCGCACGGCATTATAAAAAGAGCGATAGAACGGAATAAGATATTCGTTTCTACCATAAATATCAGAGAGTTTGCAGAAGGCAGACATAAGATCACTGATGACCGTCCTTATGGCGGTGGTTGCGGAATGGTTATGAAACCGGAACCCCTTGCCGGCGCTATTCGATTTGCCCAAAAAAAATCTCCTGATTCCATAACGATTCAGCTTACACCTCAGGGCAGAGTTTTTAATCAAAAAATTGCTCAAAAAATTGCCTTATATGATGGGCTTATTCTGGTTTGCGGTCGCTACGAGGGAATAGATGAACGTATCAGCCTGAATTTAATAGATGATGAAATTTCGATTGGCGATTATGTGCTTACCGGAGGCGAGCTGGCATCAATGGTGCTAATAGATGCTGTAACCAGGCTAATCCCAGGGACACTGGGAGGAGTGGATTCTGCTGAAAAAGACTCATTTTCAGATGATCTTTTAGAGCATGCTCAATATACAAGGCCAAGGACTTTTGAAGGCGAATATGTGCCCGAAGTTCTTTTGTCCGGCAACCACAAAAAAATCGAAAAATGGAAGCTGGAAACGTCTCTGATCCGGACATTCCTTAAAAGAAAAGATTTGTTGAAAAACAGACAGTTAAGTGAACAGGAAATAGAAATTCTTAAGAAGTGGCGCCTGGATATTGAAAAAATTATATACTCCCAACCTTTACATAGCGCTGATGCATTATCCGGTTCTCAATAAGAACGGAGAAATAATTGCATCTGCTGTCACAAACCTTGATCTGCACGATATAGCAAGAGCGGCAAAAACTTATGGAATAAAAAAATTTTTTGTTGTTACGCCGTTAAAGGAACAGAAAGAGCTTGTTAAAAAGCTTGTATCACACTGGACTGATGGAACAGGCGCAAGATATAATCCAAAAAGGCGAGAAGCTTTAGAGCTGATAAGGTTAAAAGATTCTTTAACTGAAATAATAAACCATCTCAATAACACAGGCGAAGGCTGCCCAAAAACGGTTGTTACTTCCGCAAGACAAAATAACAAAAGCATAAGCTTTGGCAGGCTTCGTAACAAGCTTAAAGACGGCAAACCCCATATTCTGGTTTTCGGGACTGCCTGGGGGCTTTCAGAAAATTTCATTGCCGAAGCCGATTATCTTCTTGAGCCGGTAATGGGAGACTCACGTTATAATCACCTCTCGGTTCGGTGTGCAGCAGCCATTATAATGGATAGACTGGTGGGAGACTATATATAGACTTTCAGATAATTAATTTCACAAGGATAGAAGGAGGAAGGCGTATTGGTTATACGTCAACGACTGATAACACAGGGAAATTATTTATCTGAAAGTCTATAGCTAATTAATTTTACAAGGAACTAATATCATGCAAACAATAGAACAGCTAGGAAAAGAAATGATGCGGCTTGATTTGCCTGATTTCGCTGCAGGCGATACAGTTACAGTTAATGTCAAGATAAAAGAAGGTGAAAAGGAGCGTATCCAGGCTTTTAAAGGTGTTGTAATAAGCAAACGCAAAGGCCTGGCAAATGCCACATTTACCGTACGCAAGGTATCTTATGGTGTCGGAGTCGAACGTATTTTTCCTCTCCACTCTCCGATAATAGATAAAATTGAGGTTGTTTCCAGGGGACGGGTGCGGCAATCAAAAATTTATTATCTGCGTAAACTCAGAGGCAAAGCCGCCAGAATAAAAGAACGCCGTTTTTCCTAAGTTGAACGATTTTTGGGGAAGAAATGTGTTTTATATAGTTTGCTCATGAAACCAGACCTGTGGTCATTTGAATCAAAAGCCATTGAAAAAGGCTTTTCATATATTGCAGGCATTGATGAGGCCGGTCGAGGACCATTGGCTGGCCCGGTTGTTTCCGCAGCCGTTCTTTTGCCCACTTCCTTTAATGATCCCGATATTATTGATTCAAAAAAATTATCACCTAAAAAACGTTCATATCTGTATGAAAAGCTGTATGACCATGCTATCTCAATAGGTATAGGAATAGTTGATAACATCGAAATTGAGAGAATCAATATCCTTAACGCATCACTCCTGTCCATGGCCATATCTGTTAAAAATCTCAGTCCTCAACCTGATTATCTTTTAGTAGACGGCAAATTCAGGATACCAATAGATTTACCGCAGGAGCCCATTATACGAGGTGATGCTCAGAGCATATCAATTGCGGCTGCATCTATTGTTGCCAAGGTAAGCAGAGACAGGCTTATGGAAAGGTATGGCCAGGATTACCCTCAATTTGGATTTTCAAGGCATAAAGGATATCCGACTAGGGCCCATAAAGAGGCTATCAGGACATTCGGATGCTGCCCAATTCACAGACGAAGTTTCAGAGGGGTCAAAGAATACCTGTGAGTTATTACAACCGTTACTAACATGCTAAACAGACAGCAAAATTTTGGAAAAAAAAGTGAATCAATTGCAGCCAGGCATCTAAAAAAACATGGTTACAAAATCCTGGAACAGAATTACCGGACAAAACTGGGCGAAATTGATATTATTGCAAAAGATCAAGATACGCTTGTCTTTGTTGAGGTTAAATCAAGAAGTTCAAATCGGTTCGGAAATCCAAAATGGGCTGTAACCCCCAAGAAACAAAGAAAGGTTTCAATGGTGGCTTTGTTGTATATTAAATCCACAAAGCAGAGCAATGTAAAAGCAAGATTTGATGTAGTAGCTATCAGTTCAGCAAAGGACAAGCCCAGCATAGAAATAATAAAAAATGCCTTTGAACTCGCCTATAAATGATTTGGGAAAGAAAAACAGGGAGGGCAGCCTTTATATAGTTGCAACCCCCATAGGGAACAGGGACGATATTACCGTAAGGGCTTTAAATATACTTGAGCAGGCAGATACTATTGCAGCAGAAGATACAAGACATACAGGCCGATTTCTATCGCATCACAAAATTAAAGGCAATCTTGTCTCCTATCATGAGCACAATGAAAAAAAACAAACACCGGGCCTCATTAAAAAGCTTAAACAAGGATTGTCTGTTGCCCTTGTATCAAATGCCGGCACACCTTCTGTGTCTGATCCAGGATATTGTTTAATAAAGGCGGCCATTGCAGGCAATATCAAAGTCGTACCTGTTCCAGGCGTATCTGCTGCCATTACTGCTCTAAGCGCAGCAGGCCTGCCAACCGATTCTTTTATTTTTATCGGATTTCTCTCAAAAACAAAAAATAAGCGTTTCAATCAGTTAAGGGAACTTGCAAACGAACAAAGAACAATGATATTCTATGAATCTCCAAAACGTATTTTAAAACTTCTGGACGAAATTAAACTGATAATTGGTGACAGGTACTGCGTACTTTCCAGAGAGATGACAAAGCTTCACGAAGAATTTATAAGGGGTTTTGTGTCTGAAATTTTTCAAAACCTTAAAGCCAGGCCGGCTATTAAAGGCGAAATCACTCTTTTAGTAAAAGGATATATTAAAGATAAAGATGTCCCATTGGAAATCGTGAAGAAGGAAATAAAAAACAATTTAGAATCAGAGGATAACAAGATCTCAAGCCTTGCAAAACAAATTGCAATAAAATACGATCTTCCCAAAAACAAGGTATATGAGATGGCATTAAAAATAAAAGGGGAAAAAACTGAAAACTAAAGACTGAAGCTCCCCAACCTTCCACCTTCGGCCTTCAGCCTATCCACCTAAATAATTACAAAGGAGTAATTTTGCCAAATCTTGATGCAATTTTTTCGCCACAATCAATAGCTGTTGTCGGCGCTTCAACTACGCCCGGAAAAGTAGGACATGATATATTTGCCAATATTCTGAAAGGCGGGTACAGGGGTATACTATATCCGGTAAATCCAAATGCAAAGTCTGTTTTAAGCGTTAGAGCCTATCCAAATATTTTAGACATTCCCGACGATGTTGATCTTGCAATAATAATTCTTCCTCCCAGAGTTGCGCTCAAAGCCATTAAAGAAGCTATTAAAAAGGGCGTAAAAGGAGTTGTGATTGTTTCAGCCGGCTTTCGAGAAGTGGGAGGCATAGGTCTTAAAATAGAAAACCAGATCGTATCAATTTGTAAAAAAGCTGGCGTCCGCGTTGTCGGCCCTAACTGCCTTGGTGTGATTAATCCTCTTTCTTCTGTAAGCCTTAATGCAAGCTTTTCCAGGCGAATGCCAAAATCCGGAAATATCTCTTTTATTTCACAAAGCGGAGCATTATGCGCCGCTGTCCTGGACTTTGCAGCAGACAGGGATTTCGGGTTCTCAAAGTTCATATCCATCGGCAACAAGGCTGATGTAGATGAGCTTGACCTCCTGCGCTACATGCATGATGACAAAGATACGGAAGTCATTATGATCTATCTTGAAGAACTGAAAAAAGGCCTGGAGTTCGTCGAATCAGTTAAAGAAATAACCTCTGGCGACAGGCCAACGCCGATATTGGTAATAAAATCAGGGAGAACAACAGCTGGCGCCAGAGCTGCAGCATCCCATACCGGCGCTTTGGCTGGATCGGAAGCAGTATATGACGCCATATTCAAACAAGCGGGAATAATACGCGTTGACTCAATTAATGAACTGTTTGATTACGCAATTGCCTTTGCCTATAAGAATAAAAGCGACACGGGCAAATTCACCAGAAAGGTTCCAGGCGGCAATCGCGTTGCCATAGTCACAAACGCAGGCGGGCCAGGCATTGTGGCCACAGATATGACGGTTTCATCCGGGCTGAAGCTTGCAAAATTCCAAGAAGAAACAATTGAGGCTCTTCAAAGCCATCTTCCTTTAACGGCAAATCTTTATAATCCTGTGGATATTATCGGAGATGCTGCACAAGATCGTTATGAAAACGCACTTTTATCTGTTATTAAAGATGAAGGTGTTGACGGCGCACTTGTAATCCTTACTCCTCAATCCATGACAAATGCGTTAGGAACGGCTGAGGCCATTGTTCGCATAGACAGGCGTACACATAAGCCTGTCCTATGCTGTTTCATGGGGATTTTCGACGTATCTTCCGGAGTAAAATATCTTCAGGAACATGGCATACCGGTTTTCAGGTTCCCTGAAAATGCAGCAAAGGCATTTGGAGCTCTTTATAAATATTCCAACTGGTTGAACCGTCAACACCTTGCGCAGTTTACTTTAAAACACAATAAAGAACGTGCGGCCGAGATTATCGAAAATTCACTCGCAGCAGGAAAAACCTATCTCAGTGAACTGGATGGGATAGAGTTGCTGAAATGCTATGGTTTTAACGTTTTGTCGGCACAAATTGCAAAAAACGAAAATAAAGCAATCGAAATTGCAGAAAACATGTCATTCCCGGTTGCAATGAAAATTATTTCACCTCAGATTCAGCACAAATCCGATGCAAACGGAGTTTTCTTGCAGCTTGACAGCAAAGAAAAAGTTAAACAGGCTTTTCAAAAACTCATTGAAAGAGCGAAACAATTTAATCCAAATGCTGTTATTGAAGGCATTTTGGTTCAGAAAATGTCACGGCCCGGGGATGAAGTGATACTGGGTGTAAACCGTTATCCTGTTTTCGGGCCATTATTAATGGCAGGTCTTGGTGGAATCTATGTTGAACTTTTTAAAGACGTTGTATTTCGTCTTGCTCCTATTAAAAGAAATGAATCACGCAGAATGATTAAGAGTATTAAGGGATATAATATCTTTAAAGGATTCAGGGGAAGGCCTGAATCAGATATCAAAGCACTTGAAAAATCGGTTGTAAGCCTTTCAGATATGGTAACTAACCACCCTGAAATCGTAGAGATGGATATAAATCCACTTATGGTGCACGAAAAAGGAAAAGGAGCTACCGTAGCTGATTACAGAATAATTTTAAAGGCATTGGACAACAATTCTAAAGGTCGGAGCTGAACGGAACAAACTAATTTGGAGACTATTAATCCAGTCATACTTGTCGTTCCAGAAAAAATCAGACAACTTACAGGTAAAGACAGAGTCTTAAGCTTAAGCAAACACGCCAGACAGGCACTTGATATATCTGCCCAAAAAAGCTGTATTCACTTAAGCAATCTTTCAAAAGATAAAAACGGAGCTCCCCTGCCTTTTAACGGAACTTACTGGTCTCTAACACATAAACCCGATTATGTTGGCGGCGTAGTTGCATCAACAAAAATAGGAATTGATATAGAGAAGATAAGGCAGTGTTCTGAAGCTCTTTTCAATAAAACAGCCAGTAAAGAGGAATGGGGTCTTGTCAATACTGATCCAATTAAACTTTTTTTCCGTTACTGGACCTCAAAGGAATCTGTTCTCAAGGCTGCGGGCACAGGTCTCAAAGACCTTTCAAAATGCATTATTGCAAGGGTTATAGATGAAAATAATCTCATCATCGACTATAAAGGAAAAAAATGGCTTGTAGAGCACTTTTATTTCGGCGACCACATAGCGTCTGTCATTAAAAATTCATTCAATATTAAATGGTCGCTTATCTTGAAATAATAAAATAAAGACACTATTTTGGACCCCAAAAATGAGACAGAGTGTTAGAGTGTTAAGGTGTGTTTCCAGGAAAAACGAGGCGCAGAATGGGCAGAAAAAAACATATAGATTTTTAGATAAATAATTTTTCCTTTCAAAAATTGGTATGTAAGATTCAGGTACAAGCTCTTTGTGACGGATGTTGAACTGCAGTTATAGATCCCCATTTTTCTGAAAGCTAAAGTATCCTTTATGATTAAAAATGATGTGATCAAGCAGCCTGATGCCAAGAGTTTTTCCGGCAGATTTTAACTGGCTGGTAATTTTAATGTCTTCTTTGCTAGGAGTTAAAGTTCCTGCTGGATGGTTGTGGGCCACGATTATTGAGGATGCCCGATCGGTAATTGGATCGGCAAAAACCTCTCTTGGATGCACTTGTGTCTTATTAACCAGGCCTACGGAAACCACTCGGCTCGTTATCACTTCATTGGCGCCGTTAAGTGATAGGCAAATGAAATATTCCTGTTTTCGGTCTGCGAAATGGCTAATTAACGGAAGTACTTCCGCAGGAGATGATATTTTTGTTCCTTCCGGCCTGATTCTGCGGCGGGCAAACTCCAGGGCAGCGGCAATAAGTGCTGCCTTGGCTGATCCAACTCCTTCAATCTGTTGAAGGGAGTTGACATCAGACGTGCCGCCACTTTGATCAATAACTTTCAATATATTGTTTGCCAGCGTCATTACATCATGTTTTTTTGTTCCGCTTCCCAGCAAAACAGCCAGCAATTCAAGATCTGAGAGAGATTCAGCGCCTTTGATCTGAAGTTTTTCTCTTGGGCGGTCTGATTTGGGAATGTCGAATATTCGTTTTTTCATGATTGTCTGGTTGTTTTAGTCGTAGTCGTTCCGTGGTGAACTTTTACAACTGGTTTAATTCTCATGTGCTGAGACAGGTCGTCTCATTCTCTTTATTTTAGCTCGATGCTTTTTTGCTTCTAAGATACGTTTCTTTGATGCAAGAGAGGGTTTGGTCTTAATACGGATTTTGGGTTTTTCAGATGCTTTCCGGATTAATTTGATCAGACGATTAACAGCGTTTTTCCGGTTTTGTTTTTGTGATCGAAAACGTTTTGTCTCTATAATGAGAATTCCGTGTTCAGTAATTTTTCTACCGGCAAGGCGAATAAGGCGGGAGCGGATATCATCGGAAAAGCCAGGTGAATTTTTAACATCAAAACGAAGTTGAACTGCAGTTGCTACTTTATTTACATTCTGACCGCCCGGGCCGGATGCCCTTATGAAATCAAATTTGATTTCATTTTCTTTAATTGCAATTGTGGAAGTAATGTGGATCATTTCAGAGAATTTATTATCTTAACTGGTTCTTAGGGTTCGAGAAAAAACAAGTTGGTCATTTGGGCGTCCAAATGCCAAGTTATTTTTTCCACAGTCCTTAGGTTTGTTTGATTTAAAAGGTCGTTATTCCTAATTTTTTCGATATTATCGTATAAAAGAACTTTTAGGTCAAAGGGTTTTCCAGATAAAAACAGGTTGCTACTTTCAATAAAAGTGTTATTTTATCCTTTTTTCGTTTGACTGCTTAATGTTATGGTGAGATTTGGGGTCACTTCATGAAGCTGTTATTGGCCTTATGCATGGTCTCTCTTTTTTGCACAGGGGGCTCACTTGCGGATGATATTCGTGATGCCGTTTTTGCAGGCAGATTTTATCCTTCCAATCAATCTGATTTGCTCAAGAATATTGACAGTCTTACCAGCCTGGCAAAAAATAGTCAGGTCAAGATTCCATCAGGAAAATATCTAAAGGCTCTTATCCTGCCCCATGCAGGATATCCATGCTCCGGGCTTACAGCAGCCCATGCATCACTTGTTCTCAGCGAAAAGCAGTTTAAAAAAGTTATTTTGCTTGGCCCGGATCATCGGGTAGGTTTCACAAACGGAGCAATTAGCGATGTAACTGCTTACCGGACCCCGCTGGGTATAATAAATCTGCATAACGATGCTGCAAAACTGCGAAACCGGTCAGAATTGTTTCACGCAAACAAGGCTTCTGATCTTAGCGAACATTCACTGGAGGTCTTGCTGCCCTTTTTGCAGTATTATTTAAAGGAATTTAAGATCCTTCCGATTGTAATCAGCAGGGGAAATATTGGCGGGCTCACGCGCGAAATAGATATGTTTCGGGATCAAAATACCCTTGTTGTGGTTAGTTCAGACCTTTCCCACTTTCTACAATATACCGAGGCTGTTGAAAAAGATAAAAAAACTATTCAAATGATATTAAATCTGGACGCAGACAATTTGTTGAAGGGTTATAATTGTACATGCGGGAAAGTACCGATTCTTATTCTTGTCAGTCTTGCCAGGCAATATGGATGGCAGCCGGTTTTGCTGCATTATTCAAACAGCGGCGATACCTGCGGCGGGCACAATAAAGTTGTCGGCTACGCAGCCATAGCATTTTATGGAGATAAGTTTATGGAAAACAAAAAAAATACAGCTCACAGATTTACTGATAAGCAGGGGCAGGCACTTGTGAAACTTGCTCGGCATACGCTTATGAAAAAGCTAAACAAAAAGATAGACCCTGTCGAGTCAAGGGCGCTGGAGGAAGCTCTGCAGAAGGATTGTTTTCAGGAACATTTCGGCACCTTTGTTACCTTAAAGATTAACGGTCAACTTAGAGGCTGCATTGGAAATATATCTGCAGATGAATCCGTCAAAGAGGGGGTCAGGCATAATGCAGTCAGCGCTGCATTTCGTGATCCGCGATTTTCTCCCCTTAAAGCCGAAGAGCTGGAGCATGTTGACATAGAAGTAAGCATTCTTACCCCGCCAGAACCCATTGAATACAGAGACGGTTATGACCTTGTTTCAAAACTACGCGTTAATGTGGATGGTGTGATTATCCGGAAAGGATTTGCCAACGCAACTTTTTTGCCTCAGGTATGGAAACAGGTGCCTAAGCCCGAAGAATTTCTTGGCCATCTTTGCTTGAAGGCTGGGATGTCAGCCGATGCCTGGCGAAATGATAAACTGGAAGTTAAGATCTACCAGGTTCAGTATTTTGATGAAGAAAAATGAACGTGCTACACTGCTGGTTGTCATTGCTGCCGGTATTTCTTCAATTGTGGTGCAATTAATAACCATACGCGAATTTCTTGCCCAGTTCCACGGTAACGAGTTTGTCATTTCTTTAATACTTTTCAACTGGTTGATGTTCGGCGGGATAGGAACTCTTATCGCTCATATGGTTACGCCGCGTTACTGGCGCGCTGTTTCAAGCAGGCTGTGCTGGCTTTCTTTCATTCTGGCAGCTCTGTCCGTGATCCAGATTTATATTATTCGGGAATTGCGTGATTTTTTCTTTATTCACGGCAGTTCGGTTGGTTTTTATCCTACCCTTGCCTACATATTTTTTACAATTGCTCCATATTGCCTGCTTATAGGTTTTATTCTTCCTTACAGCCTTTTTGTGCTAAGAGCGGAAAAACCTGATTATTCAGGCACGCGCATTTATCTTACCGACAATATAGGAGATATAACCGGAGGAGCACTTTTTTCATTTGCGCTTGTTTTTCTGGTTACCCCTTTTAAGGCTATATTTATTGCCAACCTTCCGCTTGTGGCTGCATCGGTTCTTCTTTTTTCAACAACCGTAACTCAGGGAAAATATTTAAAAATTATTCCAGGTGCTGCTATCACATTATTAGTGCTTGCAGCGGGTATTTTTTTTGAACCCTTTTCGCTTGCGCCTTCCGAGGGAAAGCTGGTTTATTATCGTGAATCCCGTTACGGAAGAATTGCCGTTCATCAGGATAATGGGCAGTACACTCTTTTTACTGACGGCGTTCCTGTATTCAGCGACCAGAATCAAAGCATTGCAGAAGAAACTATACATTACCCTTTGGCTCAACCGGACAATCCGCAGCATGTCCTTTTGATATCCGGCGAGGGTGGTATTATGAAAGAGCTGAAAAAGTATGGTCTTAAAACAGTTGATTACGTTGAGATTGACCCTGGAATTATTGATGTACAGTTCAAATTCGGTCTGATCGAAAATATTGAAGGATTGAATGTAATCAATCAGGATGGAAGGGCTTTTCTTGCGGATTCTAACAAAATCTACGATGCTATTATCTTAAATTTGCCGGAGCCGGACACATTTCAGGTTAACAGGTTTTTTACCGATCAGTTTTTCAGCCTTATAAAAAAACACCTTGCGCCAGATGGTGTTTTGAGTTTTTCTATGGAAGGTTATGATAATTACCTTGCAGAACCACAGCGGCAGAAGCTTTCTTCTTTATATAATACCGTAAAAAATCATTTTAAGCATGTTTTGCTTATGCCTGGGCTGAAGATATTTTTCCTGTGTCGGGATATTTCAATCAAAACAGATATTCCTGCAAGACTTGCAGAAAAAGACATTAATACCCTGTACATACGTGGCTATTATTACGGGAATCTGACTGAAAAAAGAATTTCAGACTTAGATGCTTTGATAGATCCAAACACACCGAAAAACAGCGATAATTCTCCCTTTTTGATAAGACTGATGTTTTCACAGTGGTTTGCTAAATTTTCCACTTCACCTGTTGGATTTATCGCTGCCCTTGCCGGGCTTACCATTATATATCTGTTTCGAATTAAGCGGGAAGAATTTGTACTTTTTTCAACAGGAGCAATGACAATGGGAAGTGAAATACTGCTCATCTTTGCTTTTCAAATATTTTATGGTTATATATATTTTCAGATAGGACTGATTATAACGGTCTTTCTGGCCGGTCTTTTACCAGGGGCATTGCTGGGCGACAGACTGCGTGAAGGTGGAAAACAGATACTGGTACTGACCGATGGACTGCTCATTGTTCTAATGGGCATCTTGATGCTGGCACTGAAGATGGGTGGAGATCGGCTGCCGTCATTCTTTTTCCTTATTTTCGGCTTCATTGTTTCGCTTGCATGCGGGTTTCAGTTCCCTGTAGCTCTCCATTTGGGAGGAAGCGGAAATTTTGCTGTGACAAGATCTTTTTCAGCCGATTTAATCGGCGCTGCCTGCGGTACGCTGATTACCAGTCTGGTACTTTTGCCTTATTTTGGGCTTATCTGGGCTACGGCCGGATTGATATTTTTGAAACTGGCAAGTTTGATTGTTATTGGAAGGCATAATGAAAACTATAACGAAATTTGTATCTTATCAAACAAGCAATAAATGCAATTGTATTTATACACTCGTTCCACAACATTAAAACAATGGTGCTAATTAAAAAAATTTCTTGCATTTTAAATAATAAAGGCGCTTAATTAAATTTATTGTTGATTTTTTAAATAAGTAGCGTTTTTATTAAAATTTTAATGGAGCAATTAGTGAGAAATTTTAAAGCAGGTCAATATATAAATCAAGGCATGCATAAAAGCTTCCAGCCCGATAAAATCAATAGGAAATGGAATGTTGGTAACATGGAGTTAATAAATCTTTTAAGCCAAGCCGACAGGCAATTAGGTCGCCTTGATATGTATTCCGAATATATTCCTAATATTGATTTATTCATTAGTATGCACGTATTGAAAGAAGCATCTCAATCAAATAAAATTGAAGGAACAAAAACCAATATTGAAGAAGCGTTACTAGATAAAAAAGATGTCAATGAAGAAAATAGAGATGACTGGGAAGAGGTTCAAAACTACATTTTAGCGCTAAATACAGCAATCACTACCTTGGAAAAACTTCCGTTTTCCTCAAGGCTAATAAAGGAAACCCATCAAATTTTACTAAAAGGAGTTCGAG
>JAJSZP010000059.1 GCA_030262775.1 Deltaproteobacteria bacterium
TTTGCCAATAGATTCGGGATAATTATCAGAAAACGCATAATTGCCTTTTTCTTCAACAATACGGGGAACAGGCAGAAATTGCTCAAGATGCTTCTTCACACAAACGGGCCCCGAACCCGGGCCTCCTCCACCGTGAGGTGTGGAAAATGTTTTGTGCAAATTCAGATGCATTACGTCAACTCCGATTTTTCCCATTTTTACTATACCCATTACAGCATTCAGGTTTGCGCCATCGCAATAAACAATTCCTCCTTTGGAATGAACGATTTCAGCTATTTCCCTGATGTTCTCTTCAAAAAGGCCAAGCGTGTTCGGATTTGTCAGCATTATTCCGGCTGTGTCTTCATCCATTAAATCAGCAACAGACTCAACCGAAAGAATTCCATTTTCATTGGACTTAACCTGTACAGAACTATAACCACACAGGGTTACAGTGGCCGGATTTGTGCCGTGGGCTGTATCAGGGACAAGAATCCTGGAACGCTGCGTTCCCCTGTTTTTATGATAAGCATGAATAATTAACATGCCTGTCAGCTCCCCATGCGCTCCTGCCGCAGGCTGAAGGGTTACTGCATCCATGCCGGTAATTTCAGCAAGATATTGCTCAAGTTCATACATCATCCTCAGCGTTCCCTGAGAAAGATCTGATGGAAGTAGTGGATGAGCGCCTGCAAATCCTGAAAGCCCTGCCTGTCTTTCGTTTGTCTTTGGACTGTATTTCATGGTACACGAACCCAGCGGATACATTCCTGTGTCAACCCCGAAATTCCACTGGGAAAGTCTGGTGTAATGTCGTACCACATCAACCTCACTCAAATCAGGAAAATCAGGGCCTTCTCCTGTTAGTTCATCGTCAAGGGGGAAAGATTCAATATCCCGCTGCGGCAAAGAATAACCGCATCTTCCTTTTTTACCTTTTTCCCAAAGCAGCGGCTCATTTAAAATAAGTCCTGTAGTGCCTGCGAATTCTTTCATGATTTAACCTCCCTGACAAAAACATCTATGTCGTTTTTCGACATGGTTTCTGTCGCGCATAAAAGATAGTGGCCTGTAAGTTCCGGATAGTATTCAGACAGAGGAAGACCTGCTACAATTTTTTTCTCCAAAAGACGATCATAAACAGAATCAAAACCTGCGGGAAATTCCACCACGAATTCATTAAATGTCGGGCTTTCAAAACTAATTTTAAACCCTGCTTTCTTCAATTCCTGCTTTAGATATTCAGCCTTGTCATGATTAAGCCCGGCGAGTTTCCTTATTCCGGTACCTCCAACCGAGGCCATATAAATTGCGGCTGCAAGCGCACAAAGGCTGTTGTTTGTACAGATGTTGGAAGTGGCCTTTTCGCGGCGAATATGCTGTTCCCTTGTTGCAAGTGTGAGAACAAAACCTCTTTTTCCATCCAGATCCTTGGTCTGACCGACCAGACGACCAGGCAAACTGCGCATATATTTCTTTCTACTGGCAAGCATACCAAGAGCGGGCCCGCCAAATGAACGGGGAATACCCAGGCTTTGACCTTCACCGCATACAATATCAGCACCCTGGCTCCCCGGATTTTTTAGAAGCCCGTATGAAAGTGCTTCTGTAAAGCATGTAATAAAAAGAGCATCTTTATTGTGGATCTTCTCTCCAGCCTCCTTAAGGTTTTCAATGCATCCGAAAAAATTTGGAGACTGAACAGCAACCGCCGCAAGATCATTTAGTTCCTCAACCCCGGCAAGGTCCGTTAAACCGTTGTTGAGATACGGGAGCTCAATTACCTGATATCCGGTCGGCTCAAAATAAGTTCGAACCACTTTTCTATACAAAGGGTGAATCAAACTTGAAACAGCCACTTTTCTTTTTTTGCTTATACGAACAGCCATAAGAAGCGATTCGGCAAGAGCTGTTGCCCCGTCGTAATGTGAAGCAGTTGCCACCTCCATTCCTAAAAGGCGGGCGGCAAGTGTCTGATACTCGTAAATTGCCTGCAGTGTTCCCTGGCTGACTTCCGGCTGGTAAGGAGTATAGGAAGTTACAAACTCCGACCTGCCAAGAAGGAAAGATACTGAAGCAGGTATATAATGTTCATAGCTGCCCGCACCCATGAAAACCTTATAATCCGGTGATACCGCCATAGCATCGGAAAGAGCAGACATATGAGAGTCTAATTCCCACTCGGTCAAAGCCTCGGGCAGTTGTAAATCATCCTTGCTGATGCAATCATCAGGTATTGTTGAAAAAAGATCATCAATATTATCAGCTCCAATGACCTGCAGCATTGATTTAATATCTTCGCTGGTATGAGGAAGATAGCGCATTTATTCAAGTTCCTTTCAATTTTTCCAGGCAGGTCTCATTAGTCATGAGTGTATCCATCTCGGAAGGATTACCGGGGTTGATCACAACAAACCACCCATCGCCATAAGGACTTTTGTTTACCAGTTCAGGGGATTCTTCAAGATCGTTGTTAACAGAAACGATTTTACCGCCGACCGGCATATAACATTCTGAGACAGCTTTAACAGATTCAACAGTTGCAAATACTTCTCCCTTTTTAAAAGTATCTCCTTCCTGCGGCAATTCTACGAAAACAATATCTCCCAACTGATCCTGTGCATAGTCGTTAAGACCAACTCTAACTTTATCATCCTCAAGCCTGGCCCATTCATGATCTTCCGTATAACGAAGATCTGCCGGCAAAATCAATTCACTGATCTCTTTCATGGCCTCTCCTTTATAATGCTCTCTTTAATTCGAAAAATGTATCCTAAGGGTTTGCGCAGTTATAGTGTTTGTCAAAATAATATTCTGAAAGGTTTGATAACGTTTGAAGTCAGTGGTAGCCGGGGTTCCAGTGACTTTGTTAAAAATATAAAATTTCAATTTTCCGACAATTTTTCAAAGCGGCTCAGTCCCCGGCTGTCCACTGGACTGATGGGTTATATTTTTATTTGCTTATGTCTAAATGCTTTTTGAATTTTTCTTTCGCAGAATCAAACTGCTCTGAAAACCATGTAAGTTCTTTATGCATTCCATCAACAACTTTATTGTGATCGTAGCCTTCAGGTATTTCTTGTGTGTAATCACGATATTGTTGATTCCATTTCCACAAATTTAAACCCCGTTTATATATTTGATCAATATATTCCGTTATGTCTGGACCGAACAGAAAATCTGCTTCTGAGGCTGATGTTATAAATTTGAGAAGATCGTCCGTGCTTGCACCTGCATCTCTTAATATTATACTCAGTATCTTTCTAACTTCCTCATATACATGCAGTCTTCTATCATATTTTTCAAGGTTTAACTTCTGCCTAGTTGTTTGCCACTGTTGCCACGCGATATAGGTGGCAACAATTGCTATAAGTGGGGTAAGAAGTCCTTTGGATATTTCAATTATTTGCTCCACGCACATACGTCTCCTGAAAATATAACCATATTTACATTGCATTTGCATTCAATTCAATTCAATTCAAGACACCTTTTAGAAGCTTTAACGTATAGCGACGCCTCGGCCCCGGAGGTAATCCTTTAGCTCGCCAATCCCAATAATCCCAAAATGGAACATCGAAGCGGCAAGCAATACTGTTGCGCCTGCTTGTACTGCCTCATAGAAATGCTCCAATTTCCCTGCGCCACCGGAAGCTACCACGTCGGCCGAGACCGCTTCCCTGATTGCCCTGATCACCGGCAGATCATAACCGGTCTGTGCACCGTCACCCGCTTTGCTGGTAGGCAGAATAACAGGAATACCGTAGCCGTCAACACGCTTTGCCCATTCGATCGCGTCAGCGCCAGTGGCAGTCCGTCCCCCATCAATATAGACTTCATAGCCTGAAAGCATGGCCTCGTTCTGATCTACGTCAATTGCCACCGTCACCTTCTCGGCGCCGAGTTCCTTGACCATTTCTGCGATTATTTCAGGCTTCCGAAAAGCGGCGCTGCTGATCGACACCTTGTTTGCGCCTGCACTCAGCACCAGCTCAGCCGATTTCACATCAGTAATCCCACCGCCAACTGTAAATGGCACTGTCGTAACCTCGGCAACGCGTTTAACTACGTCGAGCATGGTGGATCTATCTTCCACAGTGGCCGTGATATCCAGCAGCGCCAGTTCGTCTGCGCCGGAGCCACAATACGCTCGTGCACACTCGACCGGATCACCAGCGTCCTGAATGTCCACAAAATGGACGCCCTTGACAACGCGTCCGTTCTGCATGTCCAGGCACGGCATAATTCGAATTGGTCTATCCATTATCTGCTTCCTCCTTAGCTTGTTTTCTGAAAGCTGTTTATGCGTCTCACATTTTTGTTTCCGGCATTATTTTCAGCTTGTTCTCATACATTCCCTACCAAAGTCTTCCATAACAACATCGGCTGTTTTACCCCTATTACCCCTCAATAGCCTCAGCACATTTAACGCAAAGATCGGATTATAATCATCAATCTTGCAAATGGGATCAGTTCTTCACACTCACAGCACAAGCCAAAATCAGGATCATCAATCATCGTCAACGCACGTTCCAATTTTGATAAAGTCTGTTTTGAATTGTTCAGGACGGCTTCATTGATGCTTTGGATGTTTATCGCTTCCATACGGGAGAGCCGCCCAATGGCATTATCCGGTGATATAGGCTGGGTGAGCAGTTGATAAGACTTTATGTTTTCCTTTAAGCCTTCAATCTTTTCTTTGATATGATTTTTTAGTTTTTCTCTTTTCCATGTTTCCAAAATCATTCTCCACTCAAGGCATGCTCGCGAAGAATCTTGACTTTTTGAGTCCTCTCCCTATAAGCGTTTGATTCCTGCCGCCATGCATCACCAGCGTCCATCAGCCTTCCTCCCATAGCCTTTTTGTGGCTTTACTGATTGTATATTGTTTTATAAAAGTAATATGTAATAATTTAAAAATAATAGTTGCACAACGTATAGAGTTTTATCCATTGTCCCGCAGTACAAGAATACTGGAAAGTCCGGTTTGGCAGAAACAGTTTGAAAAGCTCTGACGATGCGTTCTTTCAGCGGGATGATGGATAAAACTTTGTTGGACTTAGCCGCTCTGGTCAGTAGCTAAGTATCTACCATTATCTATGGGGATTGTAAAGCTGTGATTCTGCAAAAGGCTCTTTGGAATAGAGATATAACAGACTGATAGCATTCTTCTTCCGGGTTTGAAAAATCCTTGATTCTGCCTATTACTCCGGCAACTTTTATGCCGGAATAACTTTCGACTGCCTCAATATTTTCGCTTATCATGTCCTGCGGTGCGGGTTTATCTCCAGCATCTATAAAAATTATTCCGGTCGGCTGTATATCCCTTTTATACAAAGCCTCAATTGTAAGAAGAGTATGGTTTATCGTTCCCAATCCTGCACGGGCGGCAATAATTGGCTTTGCCCCTGTCATTTTGATAAGATCTATCATTAATATTTTTTCATTGACAGGTACAAGAAGGCCGCCGGCAGCCTCCATTATAACAGGAGAATGAATCCGGCTCTTTTTATCCAAAGCATTCTGGATTGTCCTTAAATCAATATCTTTCCCCTCATTGCGGGAAGCAAAATAAGGGGCTTTCGGTTCTCTAAAACAATATACTATTGAATCAGCGGGATCTTTTTTGGTCAACTGCTTTACATGCTTATAAATGAACCTTGCATCGCTGCCTTTATCATAAGCGTCTCTGCATCCTGTTTGAATCGGCTTTATGTAGAAAGGTGCATAACCGTTTGTATAAAAAAATTGCATCAGCAAAAGAGATAAAACCGTTTTTCCTACTCCGGTATCAGTTCCACCAACAAAAATTTTATCTGTCTGCTTTTTCAGTTTTTCCATATACATCTTTCAATGAACTGACTATCTTCTTGACATCTTCCTCTGTATGGAGGGCTGTCATGCCGATTCTCAATATGGCTTTGTGAAGCGGCACAGTTGGATAACGCGCCGGCAATACAAAAATATCCTTTCCTATCAATTTTCGGGATATTTCCAAAGTTCTGCTCTCATCTCCAATTTCTATGGCAAGAATATGTGCATCTCCTTTTACACAAAAACCCTCACAAGTAAGACTTTTTTTAGTAAAACTACTTAGTTCACGCAGATGCTTCCTTGTTTTTTCGCCTTGTGAAATAAACTCTAAAATGTCTATAGCTGATGCAGCATGCGCTTCAGGAAGAGAAGTGGTATAAATTAAAGGAGAAGAAAAATTGAAAAAATATTCTTTGAAGCCGGCTGGCATTAGTACAAAAGCGCCGAAAAGTCCAAGAGCTTTGCCAAAAGTTCCAACTCCTATATCTGCTGCATCACGGGCAATACCTTTGCCATTTTCACCTACAGCACCAAAAGCATGTGCCTCATCAACTATGCTGAAAAAGTCGAAACGTTTCTTGAGAGCTTTAAAGCCCTGAACAGCAAGAAAATCGCCATCCATGCTGAAAAGTGATTCCGTTAATACGGCGGGCTGGTTTTCCCTAAACTTTTCAAGCCACTTACAAAGATGCGACATGGAGTTATGGTTATATCCATGGAAATCCGCACCACTTAAGAACATACCCTTAACGCTGCTGGCATGCATATGCTTGTCGAAAATCAACAAATCACCTTTTTCAAAAAGTGCAGAAAGAATTCCCAGATTCGCCTGATAGCCGCTGGGAAAAAACAGAGCGTCCTCATATCCAAAAAAACGGGCATATTCTTTCTCAGCCTGGTTAATGACAGAATAATTGCCTGCAACAAGGCGCGAAGATGACGAGGATGTGCTGTATTTAAGAAAGTTCCGGGATACCTTCCGCCTTAACTTTTCTGAAACGCTCAGGCCAAGATAATCGTTTGACGCAAAGTTTAATACTTTTTTATTCCCTATAAAAAGATATTTTTCTTGTCTTTTATTTATTTTAACAGGCTTTCTATATAGAGCTGCATTATGCTGGTTCAGCAATCTGTTTTTGATTCTCTCTGCAAACATGAAAAAACCTTGCGATAATGCGCCTGTAATATTTTTTTGTTAAACGTGCGGCCATAATCAATAGTTGCGTACAAAAACTCACCTTCAATCTGCACCTTATCGCCCTTTCCGGCCTGTAAGTCATAGCAAAAAGCGGATTTGCTCTGACTCACAAGTCTTCCCTTAAGCAGATAAATGCCATTTAAAACATGATAGGCAGGTATAGTGCATCGGTTTATCTTTAACAAAAAGGCATGGTTTTCAAATCCGGTCAGAAAACGAACATGATATGCCCCTAATTGCGCAAGGGACTCAATTCCTAAATAAACAGGATTGTTAAAATATTTTTTTTCTCCTATAATAGTCGCAGCTCCGGTTTTTGATATTCTGTCTAAAAGTACAAAATTTTCCAGGCCTGTATTTACTTCTATTCTCCTGACAAGGGTCATCTCAACCTATCATGCTTTCTTACAACCAGAGCGCTGTTCTGCCCTCCAAAACCGAAATTTTCTAACAATATATTGCGTATTGGGCAGCTTTGTTCTTCACGTACAAAGTTAAGCGCCGCATGGCACGGTTCATCAAGATTTCTTATTTTGGGGAGATAACTGCTTTGCATACAGGCAAGACATATTGCGAGCTCAACTGCACCACATGCAGCGGCTATATGTCCTATCCATGATTTAAGAGCAATTACAAAAGGAGGCTTTTCCCCATAAATACGATCAATCAATTTTGCTTCCATCAAATCATTTAAAAGCGTTCCAGTTCCATGAGAGGAAACAACGTCTATATCGGAAGAGACAAGCCCTGCTTCCTGTAAAGCCGCATTCACCGACCTTTCAGCCCATTTTCCATCTGGTTGAGGGGCAGTCATGGCATATCCATCAATGGAAGCGCTATAGCCGCAAATTTCGCCATAGATCGTTGCACCGCGGCTTTTAGCATGCTGAAGCTCTTCAAACAAAAAAAAGGCGCCACCTTCGCCGGGTACAAATCCTTTTCTGCTTTTATCAAAAGGACGGATTGCTCTTTCAGGGTTACCAGTTCCGTCGCAAAGGGCATGGGCTTTTTTATAAGCTAAAATACTGCTTTTGCTTAATCTTGAATCGCCTCCACCTGCAAATGCAAGATCAATGTAACCATCTTTGATTTTGCGAAATGCCTCACCAATGGCTTGCAGCGAAGCGGAGCATGCTGTTGTAATAGTCTGATTTTCGCCGTGGATTCCTGCCAATTTAGCGATAACTGAGGCAGCAGTATTTGGGAGAAACTTCAGCATCCAGAGAGCCATAAGATCTTTTCTGTCTATTTCCCCAACTTTAATATCAGGAAATTCACCTCCGATGTCCAGATTGGGGCCTGTTCCAAGGAATAGCCCTGACTCCGCTAATAATTTTTTGTCTATTCCTGCTTTTTTTACGGCCTCAATTGCCGATGCAACACAGAACTGCGCGCCTCTGTTGAGATAGCGTCTATCTTTAAAATGATCTGCAAAATCTTTAACGTCAAAGTCATTTATGGGGCTTACGATAGCATCTTCATTATCAAAAAAAGACCTCTCAAACGAAATATTTTCATCTTTCAAATTGTTAAGTATCTCCACTAAAGTAAAACCCAGAGAGGAAATAACTCCAACAGAGGTAATGACGACTCTTCTGCGCATGTTATCCATCATTTTTGTAAAAATTCACCACGAAACGACACGGAGTTTCACTGAAAATTGAAAACAATGAGTAAATGTAAATACTCAGGCTCGCAGTTCCTGACAACCTGAACAGTTACGATAATTCAGTATAATTCCGTGGTGAACTATTACTTATATTTCACTGATAATTTCTGGAATGCTTTTTCTTGGGGGCATATCAGGTTTCTCATCCGGAAATCCTGCTGTGATAAAGCATGTTATTCGAACATCATTTATCCCAAGAATTTCTTCAACATTCGGAATAAACACCAGAGGGCCGGTAAGAATGCATGTTCCCAGCCCCAATTCTTCTCCTTTAAGGATAAATCCTTTCAACGCAAGTCCCACAGTAATGTCAAGGCTTGTCTCTTCTTTCTTGTTGTGCGTAAGTAAGCCTTCCTCAAACATTTTTTTTGAAAAACTCTTATAGAATGGAATTGTGCCGACAGCAAAGAGAAGAGGTGCGTTAAACATAAATTCGGAAAACCGGTAATAGGTAGTTATCCATTTCTTCAGTTTCTTTTCTCCTTCCTTGAACTGTATGGCATTTAAAAAGTTCTGTCTTCCTGAATTCAGCGCCTCATACAGGGTATCTCTTTTGCCTTTGGAGCTAATTCTGATAAATCGAACAGGTTGACTGTTTGAAGGCGAAGGAGCCATTAGAGCACAATATAACATGCTATTAATCCATTCTTCCGGCGGATTATCCGGTTTATATTTCCTTGTGCTCCTTCTTTTGCTTATAAGCTCTTCCAGAAACGATCTATTGGGTTTAGTTTTCATAACACTGCCTTTCCACATAGCTTACTAAATCTTCAACCTTAAGAGTTGGACCTTCTTCGAGATCTGCTGTTATCTCTTCCAGTCTTTTACGGGAGAGGAAGGGAAGGTTTTCAGCCAGGTATTGCAATATGTCCTTATTCTGCTGTTCAGCTTCGGTTATATATTGCCTTAGTTTTTTTAAAAATATTTCATCATCATTTACATCTATTTTAAATATGGAGTTCAATGCCACTGCCAGCTCCAGAAGATCAATGGATTCAACTCCCAAGTCTCTTATCAGATAAGTTTCAGGAGAAATATTATGATTTTCAATATCAAGAATTTCTGCCAGGATTTCCGTAATTTCTTCTAAAATATTCATACGTTCACTTGCCCGCCGTAAGCCCTCCGTCCATTGAAATCTCAGTGGCATTAAAGCCAGCAGCGCTGTCGGAAAGATAAAAAAGAATTGTTTCTGCCACTTCTTTTTTTGTTAAAGCTCTTTTCATTGGCACCTTATTGAGAACTTCATGAGTGTGTGTCCCGATGAATCGCCTGCCTCGGCCTGAATCAATATATCCTGGACGCAACGTGATGGTGGTAATGCCGTGCCCGCCAAGTTCCAGCCCCAGATTTTTGTAGATGGCTTCAGATGCAAGCTTTGCTGCTGCATAAAATCCCTGGCCATGATTGGATCTTGCTGCTGCTGAAGAAGAAATATAAATAAGGCGACCTCTTTTGTTTTTCATCATTATCCTTGCAACTTTTTTTACGAGCTCTGCGCGAAAGGAAACATTTTCAGCGAAATAACTGTAAATTCTGTCCACATCAGCAGAGGCAATAAGACTTTCAAAATTTCCATGTACAAAATCTATCATGTAATCAATGTTATCATCTGTTTGGCGAAAAAGAGAATTCATTGAATCGCGATTGCCGAATTCAAGTGAAAGGGCGTTGTATTCTCTTTTAGAAGTTTTCAAGCTTTTTAATATATACTTCAGTCCTTTTTCGCTTCTGTACGTCAATATCGGAAACAGGCCTGCTTTAATCATACACTGAGCAAGAGTAATAGCGAGATCACAACTGCCACCTACTATAAGAGCCCGATTACCTGAAAATTTCATTTTCTTATTATTCCTGTTGCAATTGGTTTCAGTATCTCTGAACTGCTTCGAAAAAGCCTGCACTTCATTTTGTTCTGATCTATTTCGATATTAAAAGGGTATTCACCTGGAGAAACAAATTCTCTAAACCTGAAATTCTCTATTATGTATTGTACTTCGTTAACTCCTTCTTTTTTCAATGCGTTTAGAAAAGCATGAATTATAAGGCTCCCCGAAACAACGGGTTTGCCTGGAAAATGGTCTGCATAAATTCTGTCAGATGGATCAAAATAAAATACCCCTTTAATATTCATATTTCCTCTGCCTCTTCGTGTCTTATTACCTTTAATTTTTCAGTAACAGCCCGAATAGATTCGTATGTAATATCGCAAAGCCTGTCGAGTTCATCCATTGAAATGCTGAGCGGAGGCATAAAAACAATTACATCACCAAGAGGTCTTATTATAAGGCCGCGTTTACGTGCTTTTTTTATTACCCTGTGCCCGATCCTTTCTCCTGGTGGAAAAGCTTCCTTTGTATCCTTATCGGCTACCAGCTCTATGCCAACCATAATTCCGCATTGACGAACATCTCCCACATTGTTCAGGGCTTTGAATGATTGCAGTCTTTGTTTTAAATGCTTAATTTTCGCCTGAAGTTTATCTATCACTTTTTCTTCTTCAAAAACTTCAAGATTGGCTATCGCTACAGCGCAGGCCAGAGGATTTCCAGTATATGTGTGGCCGTGAAAAAATGTTTTGAACTCTTCATATTTCCCCAAAAATCCCCTATAAATTTTTTCAGTTGTCAGAGTAGCTGCAAGCGGCAGATATCCTCCTGAAATGCCCTTGGCAAGGGTCATAATGTCCGGCGTGACATTTTCATGCTCACAGGCAAACATTTTCCCTGTCTTCCCAAACCCCACTGCAACTTCATCAGCTATCATAAATATGTTATACCTGTCGCAGAGCTCTCTGACTTTTTTTAAATAGCCGGGAGGTTGCAGCAGCATTCCTGATGCCCCCTGAACCAGAGGCTCAATTATCATTGCTGTTACTTCGTGTGCATAAGCATTCATAATTTTTTCCAACCTGCTTAAGCATTCAAGGTTGCAGCAGGGATAAGTTTTTCCGAATGCGCATCGGTAACAATAGGGAGACTCGACTTTTATTGATTCAAAGAGAAGATGTTTATACACTGAATGAAACAGATCAATGCCTCCAACGCTCACAGAACCAATGGTATCTCCATGATAAGAGTTGTACAGGGATATGAATTTCTTCTTTTCCGGATTTCCATCCTGAGCCTGCCGTTGATATTGAAAGGCTATCTTGAGTGCTATCTCAACAGCACTTGAACCACTATCTGAGTAAAATATTTTTGTTAACCCTTTGGGCGCAATACCGACAATTTTTTTTGCATATCTGATAGCAGGAACATTGGAAAGCCCCAGCAGAGTTGAATGCGCTATTTTGTCCAGTTGCTTTTTAACGGCAACATCCAGCTCTTTTTTCCTGTGTCCGTGAACATTCGTCCATAAAGAAGAAACCCCATCAATATATTCATTCCCATTGATATCCGTTAAGATACATCCATCTCCTTTCTCAATTATAATGGATTCTTCTTTTACATAATCCTGCATCTGCGTGAACGGATGCCAGATATATTTTCCGTCATCAATTTCCAGATATTTATTTCGATCTTTAATCGCTTTCAAATTGCCCCCATGCAAATATTGTAACATCTCAGCATTACATAACATTGAGCTACAGACATGATACACTCAAAGCAGAAAACTGTTTAAGGGCGTGAAGAAAACGTAAGTTTTTCATGAATTGAATGTATTATACCTGTAGCGAATAAATTTCCAACAATACAAGATGTTAGTAAATATTAAGCCCCATTTGTTTGATCATATTTATATCCATTGTTGCGCTTCTTCCCTTTGTAGTAAGATAATTGCCTATCATAACCCCGTTAGCACCCGCCATAAAAATCCATGATTGAAAATCGCCAAGCGTTTTTTCCCTGCCGCCGCATATAGTTATATCCTTATCAGGATTTATAAATCTGAAAAGAGCTATACATTTGAGCCCCTCCATTGGCGGAAGCAAAGATCTGTTTTCCATTCTTGTGCCTGGGATTGGATTCAGAAAATTTATTGGTATTGAATCCACATCCAGTCCTTTAAGGGTAAAGGCCAGCTCCACACGCTGCTCCCAGCTCTCGCCCAGCCCAAGAATTCCTCCGCTGCAAACCTTAAGTCCTGCTGATTTTGTTATTTCAATTGTCTGAATATCTTCATCATACTCATGTGTGATACAAACCTGATCAAAATAACTCCTGGCGGTTTCCAAATTGTGATGATAGGTGGTCACTCCTTTTTCTTTGAGCTTTATTGCCATGGGTTCAGTTAATTGCCCCAGAGATGCGCAAACTGAAAGATCTGTTTTCTTGTTTATCTGTTCTGCGGCATGCCCGATAGAATCAATCTCTTTTTCGGAAAGGGAATGACCGCTTGTTACCATTGAATATTTTGTGGCACCGGTTTTTTCCATTAGTATGGAATTATTTACCATTTTTTCTGTGTCTAATAATGGATAAGTTTCAATTCCGGTTTTATGGTAAGCCGATTGAGCACAAAAGGCACAGTCCTCTGAACAGCGACCGGACTTGGCATTAATAATGGAACATGTGAACATATCGTTTTTTTTGAACCTATTCCGGATTTTATTGGCGCACATTATTAAATCAACTGCATTATCCCGAGCAACAGCGAGCCTGAAGGCATCTTCATAAGAAATAGCATAGCCCGGATATTTAATAATATTTTCAGTTACGCCAATTAATATTTTATCAAACATGATTTTTTCCCTAACTATTAAGCGCCTGCACGAAAACTAGAAAATTTTTTCAGGTTCAAGGAAAGCGCAAATTTTAACCACAGAAATACATTGAGTATTTTGAGGATTAAAATTTAAGCCTGACACAAAATTGGGGAAATTAGCAGTTTTCGTTCAGGCACTATTTACTTGAGTTTTCGAAAACACGAAAAATCAATTCAGCACGCTAAGTGTCTCAAAACAAAAAATTTATTGTCATTATTAACTGCCTTAAATAACAAAACAACTAAGCCAAAAGCAACTTTTGTGCCAATCGACCAAGATTTACGCAAACTATTTTTCAAAAACTCAAGTAGTTAGAACCTTAAAAAAAGACTTTTTTGACAGGATTAGAAGGATATTCAGGATTAAAGCATTAGAACTCATCCTGTTATCCTGTTAGAATTATTTAAAGGGGCTGATGAAATTTGCTATATCAAAAATTTTGAGCTGTGCGGTTAGATAATTCCTGAGTCCTTACGAATGTTCTAATTCTCATAGCCAGGTTCTCGTAGAGGCGAGTTTACCCCGCCCGAATCAATTTGGCGGGCGGCATAAAGCCACCCCTACAACGTTTCTCCTTCATAACCATCAACTCATTAACAAGACACGGTAAATCCTAACCGCACAGGTTGAAAATTTACAAACTCGTAACGGTTTAGCTTATTAAAAATCAATAACCACGCTTATAAAACGTGGTTTGAATTCGACCTATAAGGCCGTTCTCAGCAAAACCCATAGGGCCTTGCTGAAATAAGATTGAGTTGTTCCCATTTTTT
>JAJSZP010000060.1 GCA_030262775.1 Deltaproteobacteria bacterium
CCATAAGAATTATAAAAGAAACATATTCAGACATTATCGTTATTCTTGGCGGTATATATGCCGGCCTTTGCAATGAGCATGCTGTATCGCATTCAGGCGCAGACATTGTTTTGACCGGTCAAGGCGAAAAATATATCTTAAAGCTTGCGGAGAATCATACAGGTTTTTCTGTGAGTCCGAAGTTTGATCCGGATCATCTTGATACCTTTCCATATCCTGCATTTGACCTGCAGAGAAAAATTTCATATATTCCCATTCTTACATCCAAGGGATGCCCGTTTTCCTGTTCGTATTGCGCTTCGAATTTTTTAAATCCAAAAAGAATGTTGCGCAGTCCGCTTTCTCTTATTGAAGAGATAAAGTACTGGCATTTTAAATATGGTGTAAAAATTTTTGTATTTTATGATGACGCTCTTCTTGTTGATGCGGAAAGACACGCTGTTGTATTATTCGAAGGTTTGATTAAAGAGAATCTTGATGTTTGTTTTCATACGCCAAACGCGGTTCATATTCGTGAGATTTCAGAGAAGACAGCCGGTTTGATGTTCAGAGCTGGTTTCAAAACCATTCGGCTTGGTCTGGAAACAGCTACATTTGAAAACAGAAAAGAGCTTGACAGCAAAGTGACAGCAAATGAATTTAAACAAGCTGTTGCCTGCCTGAATAAAGCTGGTTTTCGGAAAAATCAGGTGGGAGCGTATCTGCTGACAGGTCTGCCGGGGCAGACAATAAGTTCGGTAGAAGAGTCTATAGAAGAGGTAAAAAGAAATGGCATAACACCTGTGCTTGCACATTATTCCCCTGTCCCTCATACTGCTTTATGGGACAGGGCTGTTGCTTCTTCCAGTTATGATCTTAACTCCGACCCTGTATTTACAAATAATGCGATATTTCCCTGCTGGTTTGAAGACTTTTCGTGGGAAAAAATATCATATCTGAAAAAGCTTGCATCAAATTAGTATAAGTTTAAAAAAGGAGAAGTGAAACGTGCTGGAATTAAAATCAATTGATCTGAAAAAAGTAAAAACTGAAACTCTAATTATACCTGTTTGTGAGGACAGAGATATACATGATGACAGAATAATATCCTCCCTGATAACCAGAGCTAAAAAGCTCAAGGAGTTCAAGGGAGACATGGACGAGGAAATTATTTTTTACACTCCGCCAGAGGTTAAAGCGGACAGAGTGATTTTTATGGGGCTTGGCAAGCTGGAAAAATTAAATGCAGAATTTTTGCGCTCTTTTGCCGGCAGAGCAGTAAAAAAATGCATTAATATGAAGCTCACTGAAGTATTGATTGGCTGCCCTTCGGCAAAAAAGATCAAAATGGAGATGCCGTTACCTCTTGAGGCTATAATTGAAGGAGCTTACCTTGGGAATCATCTTTTTGATAAATATAAGGATGAGAAAAAACATAGTTCGCTTAAGAATATCTCTTTTCTGTTGAAACCCGATGTGGCTGAAGATTACGGGAAGTTATTGAAGCAGACAGCCACTATTTGCGAAGGAACCATATTTGCCAGAGAGCTGGTCAATACGCCTTCTAATGATAAAAAACCAGAACAATTTACAAAAATAATTGCTGACGCTGCTAAAAAAGAGAATTTGAAAGTAAAGATATTTGATGAAAGAGAACTGAAAAGAAAAAAGTTCGGAGCAATGCTGGCAGTAGCTGCAGGCAGTGAGAGCAAGCCTAGAATGATTGTTCTTGAATATAATCCAAAAGGCGCAAAAAAGACCGTTGCTCTTGTCGGTAAAGGTGTAACGTTTGACTCAGGGGGTATAAATTTAAAACCGACAGGAGGTCTTGAGGAAATGAAAAGCGATATGTCAGGAGCTGCTGCAGTGGCAGCAACCCTTATTGCCTTGTCCAAACTCAAGTCTGAAACTAAAGTAATTGGAATTATTCCTGTTGTTGAAAATATGCCTTCAGGTAATGCTTCACGTCCTGGAGACATAGTAAAAAGTTATTCAGGCAAAACCGTAGAGATATTAAATACAGATGCTGAAGGCAGACTTATACTGATTGATGCAATTTCTTATGTGATTAAGCAGTATCACCCTCAAATTCTTATAGATATTGCCACATTGACAGGGGCATGTGTGGTTGCTCTTGGAGAGAAGATAGCGGGAGTATTTTCTTCTGACGATGAATTAGCTCAATCTATTATCAGCTCAGGTGAAAAGACCTATGAGCGATGCTGGCATATGCCTTTGCCTGGTGATTATAAAGAAGATCTTAAAAGCGATTTTGCTGATCTTAAAAACATAGCCGGCTCACGATGGGGCGGTGCAATCACAGCAGCTTTATTTCTGTCAGAGTTTGTTGGAGATACACGATGGGCCCACATTGATATTGCAGGTCCTTCTTATATGAAAAAGGGAAATGCATACTGCGGGGTCGGGGGTACTGGCTTTGGGGTAAGGCTGTTTTGTGATCTGCTTGAATAATTGAGCAACTTTTGTACCAATCGACAAAAATTTGCTTAAACTATTTTTCGAAAACTCAAGCATATAAAGCAATCAAAAAAGTTAAGGGGTTATGATAAATTCCGACATTATTGTTTCAGCAGCAGCAGAAGAGGAGCTTTCAAAACTTATTGATTGCATTGAAAGTCCGGTTTTTTCAATTGTGGGTGGCAGAAGAATTACCCTTGGATATATTGAGGGGAAGCCTGTCCGTGTTTTGATAACAGGGCCCGGAACTGTTAATACTGTTCAGTCTTTAACTGCAGCCATTGAAAATACAAGACCATCCCTGATAATTCAGACAGGATGCGCGGGAGCATTCAGGGAGTCAGGTCTGAATATAGGAGATATTGGAATTGCAACAGAAGAAATAGATATCCAGCTTGGTATTGAGGCGGGGAATGATAGCCTGCTTTTAAATGAACTGCCTTTTTCGATAGTCAGGAGCAGTAATGTTGACATTAAAAATTGTTATCCACTTGATATTGAGCTTGTAAATCAGGCATCAGACACTTTAGTAAAGGCTTTTGAAGGAAAGAGCGTTCAGGTAGTAATGGGATCATTTGCAACTGTTTCAACAATAACTGCTACAGACAGGAGAGCCAAGGATATTTATAAACATCACAGTCCTTGTATGGAAGGAATGGAAGGGGCAGGCGCAGCTCATTTGGCAATACATTACGACATTCCTTTTCTGGAAATACGCTCTGCAAGCAATTTTGTTGGAAAACGAGACAGGAATTCATGGAATCTGCCTCTTGCATTTGAAAGGGGAGCTTTGGCTGTTTTAAATTTAATTCGTCATATTGAGATATAAAACTATTTACAAAATGCGCGAATATAAAATAAATTGCTCAAGACCTGAAGGTAAATCATGAGTGTGAAATGGCACTGGGCCGGAGCCCACTGGTGGAAGTTTGATTTTCATACCCATACGCCTAAATCCGACGATTATGGCAAGGGGCCGGATCAGGAAGCTCTGAAACAACGTACACCAAAAAACTGGCTTCTTGATTATATGCGTGCGTTGACTGTGTTGCGGTGACAGATCACAACACGGGAGCATGGATAGACGAGTTGAAGGATGCATTAGAGGAATTGAAAAAGGAAAAGCACCCGGATTTTCGTATGCTCTATTTGTTTCCCGGCGTAGAAATTTCAGTAAACAGCGGAATCCATATTCTGGCTGTTTTGCCACTGGATAAGGGGACTGGAGATATTGATACGCTTCTCGGAGCTGTTGGTTTTAGCGGGGAAAAAGGGAAAACAAACCACGCCACGACAAAATCTCCCGTCGAGGTCATTATTGAGATCATCAATGCCGGCGGGCTTGCTATCCCTGCACACGTAGACCAGAAAAACGGTTTGTTCAAACTTGCAGGAAATACACTCCAGCAGGTGCTGGACTGCGAACAGATCATTGCTATGGAGCTATGTGATCAATCAGCGCAAACACCACAACTTTACAAAGACAAGAAACTTGAATGGACTAAAATTCTTGGTTCCGATGCACATCACCCCACCGGATCAAAGTCACCAGGCAGCCATTTTACCTGGGTCAAAATGGGAACACCGAGCCTGGAGGGACTTCGTTTGGCGCTTCTTGACGGGTCGCTGTCCATCAAGAGAAGCGATAGTTTTACAGGCGATCCCAATGAACATGGGCATCTGGTCATAGAAAGCGTGTCAGTAAATAACGCCAAATATATCGGAAGAGAAAACACCTTTGAATGCAAGTTCAATCCTTGGCTGAACACGATAATCGGCGGTAGAGGTACCGGTAAATCGACACTATTGGAGTTTTTGCGCCTCACACTTCGGCGCGATAAAGAACTCCCTGCCGCGCTTAAAGACGACTTCAATAAGTATCAACAGGATTACGAGTCCCGCCATGACGATGGGCTTCTCACAAAAAATGCTAAACTTGTTGCCGCATATCGCAAAGACAATGCCAAATTTCGAATTCAATGGAGTTTTGACGGCAGCGTGGAACCAATTTTGGAGGCAGGAGCGGACGGCGATTGGCAGGCCGTTCCAGGAGAGATTGCGCAGCGGTTTCCTGTGCGTATTTACAGCCAAAAGCAGATTTTCGAATTAGCCAAACGCCCCCAGGCGCTGTTGAGTATCGTCGATGACGCTCCCGAAGTGAGAATTCGGGAGTGGAAAGAAAATTGGAGTGAACTGAAAACCAGATTTTTATCATTGCGCGCCCAGGGCAGGGAAATTGAGGCAAGCCTGAACGAAGAACCCAGACTCAAGGGTGAACTTGATGATATCATGCGCAAGATTGCTGTTTTTGAAAAAGCGGGGTATACCGATGTTCTTAAGTCGTATCAACGGCGGCAACGACAGCTACGAGCAGTGGAAAACTGGGGAAAAAGCTGGACAAATTCCGGAGAAAGGATACGTGAAATATCTGGGATGATCCTACCGGAAGATATAGATAAGTCCGTATTTGATTTGGACCGGAACGCCGATGCAGCGTGCCTGACCGATATTCAGGATGTTCTGACAAAGTTTAGCAGAGTTTGCGAACAGTTAGAGACCATTGCTTCGGATGTTGATCAGATCGCCGCAGGCTGGAAACAGACAAAAGAGAAATCCCAATGGACCAAAGCTATTGACGACGCTCTTTCAGAATACCAGCAACTTCGAGCTCAACTGGCAGACGCCGGCGCTGGAGATCCCAGTGAATACGGACGTCTGGTTCAACAAAGACAGTTTCTGGAGGAACGCTTGAAGACGTTTGATTCAAGAAAAAAAATCTGAATAAGTTGCAAAAACAGGCGGATGAGTGTCAGGATAAGCTAAAATCCCTTCGCAAAGAACTCAAAGCTCGTCGCTCAGGTTTCTTTAACTCTGTACTCAAAGACAACTCGTATGTATCAATAAATATCATTCCTTTCGGAAACAAGGAATCTGTGGAGAAAGAATTCCGCGAGATAATAAACCGGGTTCAGGGCGGGTTCGAAAGAGATATAGGCAGCGTGGACAGTGAAGAAGGCATTGTTGCAGAACTCTATCAGAACTATTCGTCTGAAACGGTTTCCGGTGTTCAGGATTTTGAACGAAAATTGGAAGACTTTAAGGCTCATATTCGAAATGTTCGAAAAGGCGACGAATCCTTTGTTCGCGACCATCGCTTTGCCGTGCATATTCAGGGTTTGCCGCCAGAGAATGTTGATAGGCTCGAATGCTGGTTTCCCGAAGACTCCCTGGAAGTTTTGTATAGCGTAAAGCAAGGTGGCGAATTCAAGCCGGTTCAGCAGGGCTCGCCCGGTCAGAAGACGGCAGCGCTGCTGGCATTCATCCTTTCTTACGGCGACGAGCCGTTGATTCTTGATCAGCCCGAGGATGATCTGGATAACCATCTTATCTATGATCTGATCGTGACCCAACTTCTGGAAATCAAGCAAAAACGACAGGTCATCGTGGTTACCCATAATGCTAATATTGTTGTGAATGGCGATGCAGAAAACGTTGTGGCTCTTGATGTCCGTGCCGGCCAGACCCGTATTATATGTCAAGGAGGTCTTCAGAAAACAGAAGTCCGAAATGAAATATGCAGGGTTATGGAGGGAGGGAAAGAGGCATTCAACCTTCGTTATAAACGGATCGGTGAAGGAGATAAGCATGTTTGACAGCCAGGAAGAATTGCTCGGTAAAATCCGGCTTGGAGAGGATAGTATTCTTGAGCTTAAGGCGGTCAGTTTCCGTGGAAACAAGATTACCGGGCCGAAGCGTGATGACCTTGCGGATGAACTGACGGCATTTGGCAACTCCTTCGACGGGGTGCTTTTGTTAGGTGTTGATGATAAGACCAGGGAAGTAGAAGGTATTCCTCTGGATAAACTGGATGTCGTTGAAACATTCGTGCGTGAGATCTGTAGTGATTCGATTGATCCCCCACTCAATGCAAGAATTGTTCGCATGATGTTGCCGGATTCACAAGGGATTGAGCGAGCAATTATCAAAATGGATATACCGCGCAGTCTTTTTGTTCACAAAAGTCCCCGTGGATATTTCCATCGTTTGGGCAGCTCGAAACGTGAAATGAAAGCGGATTATCTTGCTCGTCTGTTTCAACAACGTAGTCAGGCCAGACTGATTCGATTTGAGGAACAGTTGGTTCCTCAATCAAGCATGAATGATCTGTCCGAAGATTTCTGGCGGAAATTCACAACCCGGTCAAGTGAACCTTCAGAAGTCGTTTTACTAAAACGAAACCTGTTGTCAAATGAGGAAAGCGGTGTTGTTCGTGCATCTGTAGCTGGCATACTGTTTGCTGTGAACATCCGGAGCGTTTCCTGCCCAATGCTTTTATCGAAGCTGTGCGCTATCGAGGCACAAGGCAAGACTCTAATTATCAGACTGATGCCCAAAGAATTCGAGGGCCTTTGGATCAACAGATCAAACAGGCAATGGCATTTTTGAAGAAAAATCAGACGGTAAAAGCAACAAAGGAACCACATCGTGTTGAAATGCCTCAATTCAGCGAAAAAGCTGTTTTTGAAGCTGTTGTAAATGCCGTGGCCCATCGCGACTACTCTGTGTCAGGGTCCAAAATCCGCTTCTTCATGTTTGATGACCGGTTGGAACTCTATTCACCAGGAGCACTACCGAATACTGTGACTGTTGAAAGCATAGCCTTACGTCAAGCTACCCGGAACGAACTTATCACAAGCTTGCTTACCGAGAGCCCCGTAGCAGAAACGATTGATAATGTAGGGCGAAGCTTTTATATGGAAAAGCGCGGAGATGGCGTCCCGATAATCCTGAACGAAAGCACAAAACTTTCCGGCAAAACGCCGGTTTATCAGCTTATCGACGAATCCGAACTATTACTGACGATTTATGCCGCTAAAAATGCGTAAAAATATTTTTATGTCTAAAAACCTTGATTAGGAACGTGGACGCTTTGTGCTTGGTGTCTCGGATATCCTTTTGGCAACCCTATAGATTTATGTTTCTAGAAGCCCTTTGATATCTTCAATTATCATATAAAAAGAGGGCACTAAGATCAGGGTGATCAGGGTGGCAAACATGACGCCAAACCCCAGGGAAAGGGCCATAGGGATTAGAAACCTTGCCTGGCGTGAGGTTTCGAAAATCATGGGCGCCAGCCCGCCGAATGTGGTTAATGTGGTCAGAATGATTGGTCGAAAACGGTGTAAGCCGGAGGCTTGTATGGCTCCCAGAGGGGCCATGCCGTCCCGGCGCCTGCGGTTGGCAAAGTCAATTAGCACCAGAGAATCGTTTACCACTACACCGGACAGGGCTACAACGCCGAACATACTCAAAATACTCAGGCTGTAGCCCATGATCAAGTGGCCGATAAGTGCGCCCACGATACCAAACGGTATTGCGATCATAATAATTAAAGGTTGTATGTAGCTGTTTAATGGGACCGCCAGCATGGCGTAGATTACTATCATAGCCATGAGAAGTCCTCTGAAAAGGCTTTGCATGCTCTCTTTCTGATCAGCCTGCCGGCCCTCGAAACTGTAAGCCAGTCCCGAATATTTTTGCTGAAGTTTCGGAATGATTTCAGCCTTTATTGAATCAAGTATCTGTCCGGCCCGGCTCCTGGGAGATACATCGGCTGTTACAGTTACGATCCTATGGCCGTTTCGGCGGTTGATGTCAGTATAAGATCTGCCACGGCTGATATATACCGCATCCCGAAGGAGAATTTCACTCCCTTTTGGTGTTTGCAACACCATTTCTTCCAGACTGTATTCTGAGATACGTTCCTGTCTTGGAAACCGCACCAAAACTTTGACTTCATTTCGACCCCGCTGTTGCCTAAGAGCTTCGGCGCCATAAAACGCATGACGAACCTGCCTGGCCACTTCGCTGGCTTCCAGGCCAAGGCTTCGAGCCTCAGTCTTTATTTTAAAATCAATTTGCTGTTTGCCAGGTGAAAATCCATCATCAATGTCTTTTGTATTTGGATAAAAACTCAGGGCTTCGGCCATATCTGTGCTGGCTCTTTCAAGAAGATCCATTTTCTGGTGACTGAGCTCCACGGACAGGGCTGCGCCTCTTCCAGGACCGCCGGCATCAGATTCAAATTTGATATATTCCAGTCCTGGAATAACGCCCACCTGCTCCCTCCATCGTCTGATAACATCAGCCGTGGAAAGGGGGCGGACATCAGGGGGGGTAAGATAGGCGCGTATTTCTATAGTGTTATCATAAATGCTGGAAAAAATGCCTTCCACCAGCTCTTTATCGCCATTTTTTGAAGTTACCTCCTGGGCTGCCTGTATCAGTTTTTTTTCAACCTGCCTGGCTTTTTCAAAGGCTGTGCCAAAAGGAAGAACTGCGGTCACCTTTGCATAATCAGATTCGATTTTTGGAAAAAGTTCAAAACCCATGCGCCCGCTTTTAATATAGCCGATGGTTACCAGAATTATTGCGATTCCTGTTGCCATGGTCAAATAGCGCCATTGAATGGTTGCTTTTAGAAAGGGACCGTAACGCCGGTTGACAAATTGCAGAAAAGCACGTCCAAAACCTTGTTGAGCACGAAATATCCAGCCAAACCACCCTGATGGAGCACTTATTTGTCTGTTGCCTATGTGGGCCGGAAGGATGAAAAAACTTTCAATAAGAGAGATGGCAAAAACGCTGATAACCACCACAGGAATTTGCTTAAATATTTTACCCATAAACCCTGGCACAAAAAACATGGGAACAAAGGCCACCATGTTGGTAAGGATAGCAAAAGTAATTGGCATGGCAATTTCTCTGGCACCTGTAACTGCCGCCTTAGACCAGGTCTTTCCCTGCTGTTGGTGATAGTAAATATTTTCACCCACGATGATGGCATCATCGACAACAATCCCAAGGGTAACAATAAAGGCAAACATGGAGATCATATTGATGCTTATATAGGACATGTTTAAAAGGAAAAAGGAGCCCAGAAAAGATATCGGGATCCCAAGACTAACCCAAAAGGCAAGGCGAGGTTCTAAAAAAAGAGCCAGCAGTATAAATACCAGGGCAAGTCCAATTAAGCCGTTTTTCATTAAAAGTCCCAGCCGCTGACGATAAACGTTCGAACGGTCATTTCTAAGGTCAACACAAAGTCCATGTGGAAGAGCCACATTGACCTCTTTCACTACTTGTCTTACTGCGTCGGAGACAGATATGGGGGTCTGGTCTCCTACCCTGTAAACATCAAGCATCACAGCCGGCTTTCCGTTATAACTTGAGGATACTGTGGTTTCCTCAAAGCCGTCTTTGATTATGGCGATATCATCAAGCAAAATCTGTGAGCCGTCACTTGCCGTAATAATGGGAATTTGGGCGAATTCCGGCCCGAAATTTCTTCGTTCCTTCATGCGAACCAGAATATCTCCGGATGGTGTTCTGATTGCGCCGCCCGGAAGCTCTATTGAAGCTCTCCTTATGCGCTGGGCTACATCTTCGACAGTGAGCGAATATGAGCGAAGGGTATTCTGGGGGATTTCTACGTCAATTTCATAGTTTCTTGCGGAAATGACTTCTACCTGAGTAATATCCTGCTCCTGGAGAAGCCGGTCCCGGATATACTCTGCGTATTCTCGAAGAACCCGTTCGCTTTGATCTCCGTAAAGAGCAAGGGAGACAACGTATCGCTTTCTGGAGACGATCGCTATCGCAGGTTCTTCAATATCTTCGGGAAAGGATACTATGCGGTCCACCTCGCTTTCGATATCCTGGGCGAGCTTTTGAAGGTTTGCGCCCTCAATCATATCGACAGTAACTGTGCCTAAACCTTCGCGGGCCGTGGAGCGTACCTCATCGGCCCCCTCAAGTCCTTCCACTGCTTCTTCGATAGCAAGCAAAATGCCCTGTTCAACTTCCTGGGGGCTTGCCCCAGGGTATGGTACCGTAATCCTGACCATGTCCATATCAAAATAAGGGAACACTTCCTTTTTGATATTGTAAGCCAGAACTATCCCGCCGATAAGCAGAACCAGCATGAGAAGGTTTGCGGCCACAGAGTGACCCGCCATCCATGCGATGGGGCCTTTTTTGATATTGGGGGGGGTATGTTTATCTAAATCCATTTTGCTAACAGAAATTTACAAACTCGTAATACTTCAGCTTGAAGCGGAATACAGCTACATTAATGTGTGGCTTTGCACACTTTCCCACCTGCTCACTTTCTTGCCCGCGCAATATTCGGTGTATACTGTCCCGTCTTGCGTCCAAAGTCTAAATTTTTGACGCGGCTATTCCACCTGCACCGGCATGCCGTCTATGGGTGCAGGAAGATCAGATATGATCAGGCAATCGCCGGGTTTTATGGCATTATCAACAAGCACTACGCCGGCATCTCTCCAGACAGGGTGTACTTCTATAATTTTAAGAGTTGAATTTTCTCCGGAAATCCATATAGATGCGTTATCCCGGAAGGCTGTTCGGGGGATTTTATAGACATTTTCCAGTTTTTTGCCTTTGATTTCCACACGCACATAATCGCCAATCAGAAGGGGAGGCCGGTCATTTTTTGAATTTTTTAACCCCAAAGGATCTTCGACTTCGATAAGAACTCTGGCCATGCGTCCTTCTGGCGAAAGATTTCCCATAAGTCGTATGACGGTTCCGGTGCGTTCATAGCCATGGGCATAGATTATACGGGCTCTGGTTGCCGGATCACCCTGGCTTCGCGGTATCTGAATCCAGCTTAACCTGTCTACTGGTACTGATGTCTGAATCCAGTAGGAATCGCTGCCGACCAGTTCAGCCAGCCGTTCCTGCGGAGTTACCTGTGAGCCGAGGTTTACCAGTCTGGATCTGACCATAGCGTTGAAGGGCGCTTTAATTTTTGTGCGCGAAAGATCCAGATAAGCCTTTTTAAGCTCGGCTTTGGCTGCATTAAGCTCAGCTTCAGCTTTTTCAAGGTGTGGTTTTCGCAGGGCCAGTTCTACCTCTCTATCCTCGGCATCCTTGTCTCCATTCAGCAATTCCCACTCTCGCTTTGCCACTTCCTGCCTTCCAAGTTCCAGCTTCAGGGAATAATTTGCATCAGCCAGAGCTTTTTCTTTTTGTATCAGGGCCAGTTTGTAATCTTCAGGGTCAATCTGAAGCACAAGAGTCCCGGCTTTCAGCAGACCTCCTTCAATAAACTCAGGGCTGATATCTATAATTTCTCCGGTTACACGAGGTTTTAACTCAACTTCTCTTGCAGGTACAACCGTTCCCATGGCATTTAGTATTACTATATGGTTTGCTGGAAAAAGCGGCTTCACCTGGACAACAGGTGCCAGTTTTACTGGAGGCTGCCTTTTACTTTTAGGGCCGGTATTTTTTAGATAAAAGGCTGCGGCAATTCCTGCTATAATAATAATTACGGGTAATACAATTTTTAATATCCGCTTTTTCCTGCCAGATGGGGCTTTAGTGTTATTTGTTAAATTTTTATTTTGCTCTTTTTCTTGCATATTTCGTCTATCCCGAAACAGTAAAGATTAAGTCTTCAGTCCATGTACCACCAAGAGAGCGGTATAGACTTATGCGGTTTGTCAGAAGAGCTGCATGCTGAGTTATAAGATCACGTTCCAGATCCTGCACGGATAAAAGTTGGGTAAGCACAGGAAGATAGTCGTTGAGTCCATTGCGATAACGAAGAGTTGCCTGGGCTAAAGCTTTTCGAGCTGTCTGGATTACCTGTTTTAGTTCCAATATGTGCTCTTTTTGCCTGGCTTCAGTAACAAGCGCGTCTTCAACTTCCCTTATGGCCGTCAGGATAGTTTGCCGATAAGCTGCAAGGTTTTCATCTTTCATGGCCATGGTTCGATCAATTTCGGCGGCACGCCGGTTCCCGTCGAAAACAGGCGCAGTTAAGTTTGCAGCAAGACTGAGCAGCCAGTTGTCGAGAAGAAGGTCAAGATGCTTATTTTCGAAGATAGCCCTGGCTGAGAGGGTAAGAGACGGAAGCCTGTCTGCCCGTGCGGCAGAGACATTCCATCCGGCGGACTGAAGCCTTAACTGTGCGGCTTTAATATCCGGGCGGTTTTCCAGAAGGTCTGCCGGTATTCCTGTGGACGGCATGGGCGCCAGTTTCGGCAAGTCAGGCCTTGAAATTACCAGCGGACTTCGAGGGGCTTTTCCAAGAAGTACTGACAATTCGTTCATGAGTTTACTCTCCTGGGCTTCCACCAGTGGGATTTGCGCCCGGACCTGGTCAATCACCTGCTGCTGCTGATAGACGTCTAATGCCGAAACCATGGCATGTCTGAACCTGAGTTCGATAAGCTCCAAAAAAGTTTGGTTGGTTTTCAACTGTTCGTTTAAGAGATGTTTCTGAGTTCGCTGGGCAATGACCTGAAGCCACCGGTTGGTTACCTCTGCTGCCAAAGTAATAGCCGCAGCGTTAAGATCCTGTTCACTGGCCTCAGTCGAGAGAATTGCCGCCTCCTGTTCAGCCCGGACACGCCCCCAAAGATCCAGCTCATAGTTGCTGGAAACGCCCAAAGAGTAGTCCTCTGATGTACTGGTTGACGCTGATCCGTTTTTAGTCCTTTGTCTGGAATGGGTAGCCCCGGCCGTACCAGTCAGGCTTGGATAGCGGTCTGCACCAGCCTGAACAGCTTTGGCTTTGGCCTGCTTAAGCCTGGCCCAGATCTGTTTTAAGTCCAAATTGTTAGAGAGAGCCTTTTCAACAAGTACGTTCAGTTCGAAATCATTAAACGTTTCCCACCATTTTTTTTCCGGCGCTGCATCGGTCGTAACTTCTGAAAATTTATCAGGAAGGCTTTTCCGCACAGAGGGAATCGGTTCAGGGTTAAACAGCCTGCATGAGACCAAACCCAGAATAGAAGCCAAGACTAAAATAATGAAAGTGCCCTTTGATGACATTTTTATATAATTCTAACTTAAAAAATAATAAATTTAAAATTTATCACAGGCTTAAAAAAGTTCAAGATGAATTTTGGGAAACTCGAAGAATTTTCATTATTGCTCACAAGTTTAACCCATTTTTATCCCTTTGCTGGAAAGTCGTTTCCAGTTTGGATATTGTTTTTTGAGTTGTTTTTTGATAATTCGCCTGATATTCTTGTGGTGTATGAAAAGCTTTCGTTCTGGTATGGAAAATCTTTTTGGTGAAGGATTATTTTCACACCATTATAGAGGCTTTTTATGTTTTAACTAATTGTTCTCATAAAACTGAAGTTTCACCGTTTTTTACGAAAGTTTAAAGATTATACAAATTATTTATCTAAAAAATCACCAATTGGCATGAAAATTGAATTTCAATTTTTATGCCACTATTCA
>JAJSZP010000061.1 GCA_030262775.1 Deltaproteobacteria bacterium
TTTTATAATTAAGGTTTCTTAGAGATAGTATCGCCTGCCGCTTGCCGTCTTGCAGGCGTAGAACATACCCATTAATTGAGCCGTCAGGATTTATTTGCAAGGAATTACAAAAAAGTGTCGGCCATCCAAATTTTTTCATTAAAGGGCCTGCGAATTGAACAAATGTATCTGAAGCAATTATCACCGGGACGCATGATCGGAGCCACTCAAAAAATTCCACTGCACCTTCAAGCGGTTGCATGGAATCTATAACCTTTTTAATATCATCTATCTTCAGGCCATGTTTATGAAGAATGGAAAGTCTTTTTTTCATCAATACATCATAATCAGGTATATCGCGCGTAGTCAGTTTAAGTTCCTTAATGCCGGTCTTTTTGGCTACATTTATCCATATTTCAGGGACAAGAACTCCTTCCAAATCTGAGCAGACAATATACATATTTTTCCACCTACATTAATCTTGAATGTTTTCATCCTCAATTCGTATGAGAACCGGTTTGTCTCTTGCAATTTTAAGAGAAGCGATTTCAGACAGGGCTTTTTTTACGCCAGCTTCTCTGGCGAGATGTGTTAGCATAACGATAGGAACCGAACCTTTTGATTTTCGTCCTTTCTGATGGACAGACTTAATACTGATATCATGATCGCCTAAAATGCCTGATATCTTCGAAAGTACACTGGGCTGATCCAGTACCGAGAACCTGAAATAATAGTTAGTAAGGATTTCATCAACAGGCATAGCAGGAATTTTTTTAATGTTTTCCATTTGATATGAAAGCAAAGGGACTCTTTTTCTGGCACCGGATAAAAGGTTGCGTGCAAGATCAACTGTATCGCTGACTACAGCGCTGGCAGTAGGCATCATGCCTGCTCCATGCCCGTAAAGCATTATATTACCCACTGCGTCGCCGGACACTGCAATTGCATTTAACGTGCCGTTGACATTGGAAAGAAGATTGTCAAAGGGAATCATGGCAGGATGTACTCTTGTTTCGACTTTATTTCCCCTGTTTTTGCTGATCGCAAGGAGTTTTATCCTGTATCCGAAGTGTCCGGCGAACTCAATGTCAAGGGGGGTAATTTCAGAAATTCCCTCAATATAAATATCGTTAAGATTGATTTCCATTCCATATGCAAGTGATGACAATATGGCTATTTTATGAGCTGTGTCAATGCCCTCCACATCCAGGGTTGGATCTGTCTCTGCAAATCCGTTTGCCTTTGCTTCGGACAGAGCGTTTTCAAAGCTGCTATTATTATCTGTAATTTTTGAAAGGATATAATTGCATGTGCCGTTTAAAATACCTATCATTGAATTAATCCGGTTCCCAACCAGAGCTTCACGCAAAGTTTTGATAATCGGTATACACCCGCCAACACTTGCTTCAAAGGCAAGATCAACACCTTTTTCATCTGCTGCCTTGAATATGGCATTGCCATGGTTTGCAAGAAGAGCCTTATTTGCAGTAACGACATGCTTTCCATTATTAATGGCTCTTAAAATTAAGTCCTTCGCAATTCCCTCTCCGCCAATCAGCTCAATAATAATGTCAATTTCTGAATCGTCAACAACTTCTAAAGCATCGGTAGTCAGAACACTTTCATTGAATTTTATTCCTCTGTCTATATTAATATCTATGTCGGCAATACGTTTCAAATTCAGAGCAGTTCCAACCCGTGAGTTTATAAGATCTTTGCTTTCAATAAGAATTTTTGCAGTGCCTGTACCAATCGTACCACAACCTAGTAAGCCTATATTTATTTCTTTCATACTGATAGCCCTTTATTCTCATTATAGATAGTTCAGCTCTCTTCTTTGTCTCTCCGCCTTAACAGATGAACCGTTACATATTAAGAAATTTATGTCAAAAAAAATGTTTTGACTTTTAAACTAATTCAGTTTAGTTTTCAAATTTTATAAGGTTTTGATAGTAATTAGGTGAGATTTATATGACTGATTCTCTTACTTACGCTGATGCAGGGGTAGACATAGACAAGGCGACCGCCCTGATCAGTAAAATTAAAGAAATAGCTAAACAAACCCCCAGATCTGGTGTTATGGGTGAAATAGGAGGCTTTGGAGGCCTTTTTTCGCTCAATATTAATAGTATGGAAGGCCCGGTTCTTGTTAGCTCAACCGACGGTGTTGGTACCAAACTTAAAATTGCTTTTATGATGGATAAACACGATACAGTTGGTATTGATCTTGTTGCCATGTGTGTTAATGACATTATTGTTCAGGGGGCAAAACCGCTTTTCTTTCTTGATTATCTTTCAACAGGCAAACTGAAAACAGATACTGTAACTGAAATCATAAAGGGAGTTGCTGAGGGTTGCAGGCAGTCTGTATGTGCTCTAATAGGTGGTGAAACTGCTGAAATGCCTGGATTTTATCAAAATAATGAATATGATCTGGCTGGCTTCGCTGTAGGCATCGTAGATAATAGTGAAATGATTGATGGTTCTGAGATTCGCGTAGGTAATCAACTTATTGGTATTGCGTCAAGCGGGCTTCACAGTAATGGATATTCACTTGTACGCAAGATATGTTTTGATATTTTAAAGTTAAAAGTTGATAGTTATGTGCCTGAGCTGAGTAAAGTGTTGGGAGATGAACTAATTATTCCCACCAGAATCTATTCGAATGCTGTTTGTCGTATTTACAGAGATCTTCCAATCCTGGGTCTTGCACATATAACTGGTGGAGGTATCGGAGATAACATCCTTCGAGTCATACCTAAATCCTGCAATGTTGTGATAAGAAAGGGAAGCTGGGATATTCCTCCTGTTTTTCCATTTTTACAGCAGGCCGGCAAGATCTCTGAAAAAGAAATGCTGCGTACTTTTAATAATGGTATCGGTATGATAGCCGTATTTCCAGAAGAAGTTGCCCATGAGGTGCTGGGAAGACTTAAAGCCATGGATGAGAAAGGCTATATTATAGGAGAAATTGTTGAAAGAAAAGATTCCGATAGTCGTATTAAATGGATTTAATTGCCCTTTCTTTTTGTAACATGAATCACTTCCTGCGCTTCCATTTCATATCCGCAATCTGTTTTATAGATCGTATAAAGATTTTCATGCCTGGTTATCAAGCAAGAAATAGAATCGGGCAAGCGGATCACATTATAGCTCGCCTGTTTATTTTAATAATTATTTTGATTGCCACTCCTGTTTGTGTTTGCGCTGATATTCAGGATAAATTCTTCGAGGATGATTCTTCGGAACCATGGCATATCGCTGCAGACGAAATGAACTATGACCATAAAACCGAGCAATATGTTGCAAAAGGCAATGCGGTCATAACAAAAAAAGGCAGAAAACTGACTGCTGATTTTGTCCGTTTTAATTATAATACCATGGAGGTTCTTGCAGTTGGTCACGTGATAATGACAGCAGGGGAGGATGTCTTAATTGGTGAGAGCATGGAAATGGATTTGGCGGCTGAGATTGGGACAATCTATAATGGAACGGTATTTCTTAAAGAAAATCATTTTTATATAAAAGGTGACAAGATAAAAAAGCTGGGCAAAAACAGCTATTTTCTGGATAAAGCCAGTCTGACGTCGTGTGACGGTGAAAGACCTGCATGGAAAATTACCGGAAGAAATCTAAAAGTTACGCTGGAAGGTTATGGATTTATTAATAATGCAGCTCTTTGGGCAAGAAAAGTCCCTGTATTTTATACACCTTTCCTCGTTTTTCCAGCCAAACAAAAGCGTCAGTCTGGTTTGCTGCCGCCACAAATTGGATATTCAAAACGAAAATGGGAGGAATATAATCAGCCTTTTTACTGGGCTATAAATGAAAGCTCGGATGCAACCTTTTATTTATACCATATGGGGCGTCGTGGAGACAAAGTTGCTTTTGAATACAGGTATGTTTTAGACAATAATTCAAAAGGAACACTTATGTACGACTTTTTGAAAGATAGAAAAGTTGATGACGGTACCCAGAGAAATGAATGGAGTTATACAGCGGATGACGTATCGCGGCCCAATGCCGATCGCTACTGGTTTAGATGGAAGCATGATCAGGCTATGCCTTTTGGTTTTTCTGCAAAATTGGATATAGATATTATTAGTGACCATGATTACCTGCATGAATTCAAAAATGGATACACGGGGTTTGAAGAAACAAGTGATTATTATTGTTTAAATTTTGGCAGAGATATTGATGAATATGATGATTCCACCAGGGTAAACAGCTTGAGCATTAACAAAAGCTGGTCACAGTATAGCCTTAATGCCGAGCTGCGATGGTATGACAATGTTATTAATAGGCGACAAGAGGATGTTGATACAACTTTGCAACAACTGCCGCTGATCAAGTTTGATGCATCAAAACAGAAGATATTAAATACACCGTGTTATATAGCTTTCGATTCTGAATATACGTATTCTCACAGTAAGGATGGGGACAGGCTTCATCGCCTTGATTTGTATCCAAGATTTTATCTTCCTTATAATTACGGAAGTTATTTTACTTTTGAACCATCTTTCGGGGTCAGAGAGACGGTTTGGTATGTTGATGACTACTCAGATGGGACAGTAGAAACAGATAAGATATTGAACAGGCAGATTTATGACATAAAACTGGATCTATTTACTAAAATTTATAAAATATACAATATAAATGGAAAAAACATAGACAAAATCAAACATTCAATTGAGCCGCAAATTATTTATGATTACACACCTGAGCAGGCCCACGAAGAATATCCAGACACTATTGGGGAAAACAACCTGGTTACCTATTCAATTACGAACACTTTTACCTCAAGATCAAAGGAAAATACGGAACAAAAAAACAGGGTTGTGAATGAAGAAAATGATGATCCGGCAGGTTATACTTATAATGAGTTCTGCCGTTTTTTGTTAGAACAGAGTTATGACATTGGTGAGGCAAGAGGCGACAATTTTGAGCCATTTTTTCCTATTTATGCTGAACTTGAGCTTTCACCTGCAAAATATTTGTCTCTGCAGGCTGATGCAGAATGGTGCCAATATGAAGATTCTCTCCTGTCTCGCAATGTTGCCGTAACTTTATCGGATTATCGAGGGGACAAGTTGTTTGTTGAACACAGATATAAACTTGATTCAAGGGAGTCTATTTATTATAATATTAATTTAAGGATTTTAGAACGCCTTGAAGTATTTGGTGAATATGAACGTAATATATATGATGGTAGAGATATAAGAAGCGTTATTGGGTTTTTATATGAATCACAGTGCTGGTCTATCAGGTGTTTTTACGAAGATGAGAAGGAAAGTGACCGCAAATATGGATTTATAGTTAGTCTCTATGGGTTAGGAGAAATAGGTACCGAATTATAAGGCAGTCATTTGGAAGCAGTTCCATGATTATCAAGCAGTCATATGGAATGATTTCGTTGACAGATAATCAAGAAAAAACTTGACATAAGATAATTTGTGATGGTATTAATTGATCGTTTGTGATCAATAATTTTCTTAATATTTATTGGGCGTTTTGTAGAGGCCTTGCAACAGGTTGCGGTTATGAGGAAGATATGAGAAGGAAAACAGGAATTTTATTTTCGTTATTGGCACTGATTATATACAGCTCTGGCGCATTGGCAGCAAACCAGGAAGGCTTCTCGCTTTCAGACTCCGATTGTATTAAATGTCATGACAAACAACCGGCGACAATAGCTGCCAGCGGGAATAAGCATAAAACAGAGGTCGGCTGTTTGGATTGCCATACAGGGCACCCTCCTGAGGGTAAAAATGCGATTCCTGATTGCAGCGTATGTCATAGCGACAGCCCTCATTATGAACTTGAAAATTGCGGATCATGTCATTCAGATACCCACGCTCCTCTGGATTTAAATATAGTAGGAGAAGTATCAGCTCCCTGCCTGACATGCCATGAAAAACAAGGAGTCGAAGTAAAAGAGAATCCAAGCGCTCATACAAATCTTTCCTGCAATGAATGTCATGCGAAACATCGTTATATCCCAGAATGTATGGAATGCCATGAAAAACATACCGAAGATATGAATGTAGATACCTGCCTTTCATGCCATCCAGTACATATGCCGCTCGTTATTACTTACGACCAGGAAACACCTTCGCATTACTGTGCCGCCTGCCACGGCGAAGCGTATACATTGCTGAATAATAATACAACCAAGCATAAGAATTTATCATGCGTTTTTTGTCATAAGGCTGTTCATAAGACAGTCCCGACATGTGTTTCATGTAAGATACCCCATGGCGAACCCCATCCGGTTCAAATGTTGAGGAAATATCCTGAATGTGGGCAATGCCATGGTATAGCCCATGATTTGAGATGAGAAAGTAATTAATGGAGGTAACGTAGATGAAGAGTGTAAAAAAGGGAGCCAAAGTTTTTAGTGTTATAGCAATTGTGGCACTATTACTTGTTGTCGTGGGATGTCAAAAGGTTGCAGTACCGACTCCTGCTGAAGCCGAGGTTGCTTCGGCTAAAGAGGCGGCAATAATTGATATAGCCAAAAAAGAAAAGAAAAAAGTCGCAAAGCTATATGATATTCAGCCTAAGCCTCTTCATAGGGTAGCTGAGTGCGCACAATGTCACATTGGTGTATTTGAGCGCATTAAAGATGCTGGTGGAAAACATCAGATAGAATGTGTGGACTGCCATAGAGAGTTCCATGTTTTTAATCCCAAAAAGCGTCCATATCAGGCAGCCATACCGCAATGTGAAACCTGTCATGGAGTATTTCATGGTGAGGGTACAAAAAAAACTCCATTAGTGAACTGCGCTTCATGTCACTCAGATCCTCATGCACCACTTATTATTCCTGGTGCAGCATTAAGTAATGATGCCTGTATGTCTTGTCACACAAAAGAGACCAAACAGATTACTGATAATGTTAGCAGACACACAACCGCGGTTTCATGTTCGGATTGTCATCACGTAAAACACGGCTATATACCTCAATGTAATGAATGCCACGAGTCTCACAGCCCAGGTTTTGCGATGAATGATAATGCTTGTATGGGTTGTCATCCTGTTCATATGCCAGCGAAGATAACCTATAGCAAGAAGGATACGCCAAATCTTATTTGTGCAGGCTGCCATAATAAGGCCTACGACTTACTGCAGAATAATTACACTAAGCACACTGATGTTAAGTGTTCAGATTGTCATTCAGCGCATAAGAGAATCCCTTTGTGCAGCGAATGTCACGGCATGCCTCATTCAAAGAGAATGATGCAGGATACAACCAAGTGCGGCGATTGCCATGGCATAGCTCACAATTTACCTGTAAGTTAATAGATTGCCAATGATAATTAATTAACCTCTTCCTTATTATTATGGTAGAGGAAGAAAGATATTAATCGTTACTTATAAAACAGCCGAATCACTTTTAGTGTGGTTCGGCTGTTGTTTTAGGTAATTTGTGATAATATCTACTGTTGGTGGATTTTTAAACCATAAAATATTTTATGGTAAATTTCAGATCAGGTAACAAATTTTTTATATGCAATCAAGAGAATTAAATGATTAACAATGTGCACCCTTAAAGTCACGGGCATCGGCAAACACTTTTCCACAACAATTTTGTTTAAAGATATCTCCTTTGCCTTGAACTCAGGCGATGTTGTGGCAATTACCGGCTGGAACGGGTCCGGGAAAAGCACCATGCTGCGTATTATTGCCGGTCTTGTCCGGCCTTCGGCAGGTCAGGTTGAAATGTTTTGCGATAATAAGTCCATACCCAAAAAATCCAGGCGACAATATGTCGGTATGGTTGCGCCGTCGCTGGCACTGTATGATGAATTAACTGCTCTTGAAAACATGGAGTTTTTTTGCAGGGTCAGGGGTATTGCCTATGATCGCAAGAGTTGCTTCAATATTCTGGAAAGGGTTGATCTGGTTAAGCACGCTGAAAAAATATGCGGAACTTTTTCATCAGGAATGAAGCAGCGCCTGAAACTTGTTCAGGCGCTTATTCACAATCCTCCCTTTTTATTGTTGGATGAGCCGGGATGCAACCTTGACAGCAAAGGAATAAAAAGTGTAAAAAATATTATTTCAGATCAACGGACTTGGGGAATTACCGTAATTGCATCCAACGAAAAGCGGGAGGTGGATTACGCAGACAGTATCGTCAACCTATCTGAGTGAAGCTGTTGCTATCTGGCTTCGTGATTTACGCAGCGAATTCAGAACACGTTATGCGGTGAATTCAATCCTGATGTTTGCTTTGACCACTCTTGTGGCCGTAAGTTTTTCAATAGGATCTTTTCGCATTGAGGAAGCAGAAAGACCTTTTTTATACGCGGTGCTGCTGTGGATAATACTGGTTTTTTCTGCGCTTTCAGGCCTTTCCCGTTCCTTTGTCAAAGAACAGGAAACAGGCACGATGGATATTTTGAAGCTTTCGGCCCGGCCACAGGCGGTATTTCTTGGAAAGCTGTTTTTCAATTTGACCATGCTGGGCGTTCTGGAGTTGATTATTGTGCCGGCATTTATTCTATTGATGGGATATAAAATCAAATTTCCAGGCTGTTTTGTAGCTATGATGGTTACTGGCGGACTTGGCCTTGGCGCTGGAACTACATTGGTGGCAGCTATGATCGCGCAGGCCAATACGCGCGGCGCTCTGTTTTCGGCCCTGTCCTTTCCGCTCCTTCTGCCCCTTATAATTACCGCTATCAAAGGGAGTGAAAGGGCTGCCTACGGTATAAGTGCAGCCGGCTGGCCAGAAATTAAAATCGCCGCGGCATATGCTGTTATTATGATTACTGTCTCTTTGTTGCTGTTTCCACTGATCTGGGAAGAATAAAGGGTAATCACTGGTTACGGTTAAAAAGACAGAAAGTAGAGCATTATGAGCTCCTCTTTTAAAAATTTAGATGCAAAAAAATTAATTCAAGAATTGAAAGCAACATCCAAAATACTTTAGTTGTTGCATAGTTCATCGGAAAAACTGTGAACGGTTACAATAAGGATTATGATTTACAAAATTTTACTGTCAATCTGGATGAGTCTTATAATAACCGCTGTTTTTTTGTACGTTGAACCGGCAACTGGCTTTCCCGGCGAGGTATCCCGCATTCTGTTTTTTCATGTTCCCATGGCATGGGTAGCGACACTGGCCTTTTTATTATCCATGATAGCGAGTTGCGTATATTTAATCACGCGAAAGGTAAATGCAGACTTTTTGGCGCAATCATCTGCTGAACTGGGTTTTCTGTTTTGCTTTCTTGCCACGGTAACCGGTTCAATATTCGCCAAAGCTACCTGGGGCTCATTCTGGAACTGGGATCCACGGGAAACCTCTATTGTTATGCTTCTGATGATCTATGGTGCCTATTTTGTCCTCAGGTCCGCAGTGCCTGATCATGAAAAAAGACGTGTGTTTGCCGGAGTGTACTCAATTCTTGCTTTTTGCACAGTGCCGTTTCTGGTTTTTATCGTGCCCAGGATCACGACTTCTTTACATCCTGAAGACACATTAAATCCTGCAAAGCCAGGCATGGATGTGAAAACCCTGATATTTTTTTTGGGATCATTATGCGCATACACGGGATTATTTGTCTGGATGCTCCGGTTAAAAGTGCGCGTGCTGAGAATAATGGATAAGGAACTGAATGTGAAGTTTAAGGTTTAAATGAATTATCTGAAAGTCTATACGACGTCCGATGTCATCAAGAAAGGAAAAAGATAAATGGAAAATGGTCTGGGTTTTGTAGCGGCTGTTAATCTTGTTATATGGGCAGGCATTGTTTTATATTTATTTGTCCTGGACCGCAGGCTAAAGAAGCTGGAACAGAGATCAGGAGGCAGGGATGGATGTATATTATGAAAAATAAGGCTTACATAATCGGAGCCGTTATTATAGCTGTTGCGATGTTTATGGCTATGCGTTCATTTAAATCCACCCTTACCGCATATGTCAGCGTCAGCGAGGCCAAGACAACCAAAACTGCTGTGCAGGTGGCCGGTATAGTGGTCAAGGATTCCGTCCGATATGATTTGGAAAGCAATAACCTGGTTTTTACACTTAGAGAAGATGGCGGGGATGAGATGCTGGTCGAATATAACGGCCCAAGTCCGGGAAATTTTAATGACGCCTCAAAAATTGTAGCCATAGGCAAATACAAACCAGACAAACAGGTTTTTATGGCTGTGGAATTGCTGGTTAAGTGTCCCACTAAATATGAACAAAGGGTTCAAGGAGAAAATGAATAATTTCGGCGAGATATTAATATGGTTGGCGCTTTTTGCCTTGTTTGTGTCATCTGCAGGTTACCTTGTGTTGTGCCGCAAAAAGGAGCATAAAGCGGCCCAAATGGCTGCCCGCATAGGTTTTGTCTCCTTTGCGGCTTTTATGACCATAGCATCAATCCATTTGATGCTCCTGATACTCAATCATGATTTTACATACAGTTACATTGCCCAATATTCGTCCCGTGATCTTTCGTTGGAATATTTAATCAGTTCCTTTTGGGCAGGACAGGAAGGAAGCTTTCTTCTCTGGGTATTGCTCGGGTCGTGGCTTGGCCTGCTGCTTATGTTTAGATCCCGAAAAATGGAGCAGCATGTCATGCTCATCTACAACCTGAACAACATTTTCCTTACAATTCTGTTGATAAAGCAAAGCCCTTTTAACCGGCTTCCCTTTCCTCTTCCCGATGGTCAGGGACTTAATATGCTTTTGCAGGATCCATGGATGGTTATCCACCCGCCTGTAGTGTTTCTGGGTTATGCGGCATTTGCCGTGCCGTTTGCCTATGCAGTCACTGCCATGTGGAAAAGAGAATATGACGCATGGATTAAGCCGACCTTGCCATGGACGCTTTTTGCCTTTGTAACCCTTGGAGCTGGAATCATTATTGGTGGATACTGGTCTTACAAGGTCCTGGGATGGGGTGGATACTGGGCATGGGATCCGGTCGAAAATGCGTCCCTTTTACCGTGGCTGTTAATCATAGCGCTGATACATGGCATGGTTTTGCAGTATAAACGCAAAAAATTGTACAAAACGAATTTAATATTGGCGATTTTCTCCTTTATTCTGATAATATATTGTACCTTTTTGACAAGATCAGGCGTTTTGGCCGATTTTTCAGTGCATTCATTTGTGGATCTCGGCATCACCGGCTGGCTGGTTTTTTTCATACTTGCATTTCTGATCATTTCCCTTGGTCTTTTCTTTTTACGGCTAAAAGATATGCCCTTATCGAAAAAGGAGAATAATATTAACTTTTTTTCCAGGGAATTCGGTCTTATATCCGCCATTATTTTGCTTTGCGTTTCCACAATACTTATCGGTCTTGGTACGTCCGCGCCTCTAATTACAAGAGTGCTTGAAAAAGCCTCAAAGGTGTCGATGCAATATTATGTTGACACTAATTTGCCTCTGGGTATTCTTATGGCGTTTCTTCTGAGTATTGTTCCTTTGATGACCTGGGGTAAAAACAGTTTTTCAAAGCTTGCGCCCGGATTAATATCTGTAATCGTATGCGTATCTGTTTCAGGAATCATAACTTTTGTAAGCGGATATTACGGTATCGGAGTTTTATTTTTTTCAGTGTTTGCAGGAGCTGCCGTATGCGTCAATCTCTTTTTGGCAGCGCAATTTATTAGAAAAAAAATTACGATTTCTGGCGCTGCAATTGCTCATTTAGGCGTTGGCCTGATGTTTATCGGCTTTGTGGCATCTTCTATCTATGACCATTCAGACAAGGTGCTGCTGAAACAAGGCCAGACGCAAAATATTATGGGTTATGAAATCACATTAAATACACCGGAATTTTTAAAAGAAGGGAAAGGCTTTCGCCTGGGCCTGCCGCTAAACGTAAAAAAAGGAGAGTCTCAATTTGCTGCGCTTCCCGATATCTACTCCGAGCCGGGCAGAAATGGCCAGACAAATCGTTTTATCCATCCGCATATCCAGCGTGGCTTACTTGCAGACCTTTATATATCGCCTGTAAATTATGACCCCGGCAGAAAGAAAGCAGGCTTTAACAAACAGATCCTGCTGAAAAAGGGGGATACAATAAAGATGCAAGACTATGAGTTGACATTCACCGGTTTTGCTGTGTCATCCATGATGGGTGCTGCAGAAGGCGGGGGGGACATGACTGTCGGTGCCAATATTCTTGTCTCTTACAAGGGAAAAGATCCCGTAAATCTAAAACCTGCAATAATCATGGGCCTGACAAAAAACCCGTCCAGTAGTGTTAAACTGCCTGGCCCCATGGAGGCATATCTTGTCCTGTCCGGCATAGACGCTACCACTAAGAGCATCAGCCTTGTTTACTATGGACGCCTGGATGAAGCGGCAAAAGATGCTGAATTGAACCTCCTTCCTTCCCTTTTGTTAGATGTCAGCATCAAGCCTGGCATGACATTGCTGTGGACAGGCGTTTTTTTAATACTTTTGGGAGGGAGCATCGCAACTGTCCGGCGCTGTTCTGGAATTTATCCGGTTAGCTGATTTTACCAGACACAAGCGGTGATGGCATCGTAAAAAGTTACCGATTTAACCAACCGAGAGCGCAACCTTTTTAGATAATTTTTTGATTAACATAAACAAGTTATCATTTGTTTATGTTGAAATATCCGAAGGTATCGTCATAGACTATGATAAAGATGGTCATATAACAGGGATTGACATTGATAATGCAAGTCGCAAAATTGATCTTAAAGAAATTATTCTAAACAAAGTACCTGCGCAACTTCAGGCAATTACAGCTTAATCAAAAAAACGTCGCATCGGGTAGCCTGGGGTTTTTCTTCCCCAGCTCCGGAATTGATTGATAATACTAGGATATTCAGTACTAGTTCATCCAGCCTTTGGCATACTGCGTAAGTTTTATAAGGCGGTAACCCATCAAAACAGACCAGCTACGGCCTGTTAGATGTTTTACCAGCCTTTTGAACTCATGGAATGCCTTGTCAGACCAGCGAGTCTTTCCCCCCTTAAACTCACTTTCAACACCCCAAATTACAGTTATTAGATAGTTTTCAAGCTATAGGTTTTAAACAAAACAATCTGTTTTGGATCAATTATCCTGCCCTTGGATTAACAAAAACGTTTGGATTAACATTTAGCGCTAATAGATACTCTCTTTGTTGTTCCGTAAGTGGTTTATTAAGTCTTCGAGTATCGCCAACCTTTATAATAATAACTCCTTGAAATTTGGTCATCAGCATAAAGATCGCGGGACGGGTCGTTCTTCTTTTCTTCCATCCGGGTAAATCCCGTTTCTCTCTTTCAATATATTGTTTATACCCTGGTTCTTACTTTTTTTAAATTTTACCAATATTGTTTTATTTTACTGTTATCATATCAATGTCATTAACTTAAGCTAAGGCAATTTTAGTTGCAATTTGAATTAGTTATGGTATACTTAGCACAAATCGTTATTAACGATTTATTTACTCGAAAGGAGAAAAAATGTCAAAAAACATCGAAAAAAGTCTTAACTTTGGCATGGATACTGCTTTCCAAATTATGTGCCAAACTTATTGATTTCCTGAAAAAAATCATCCTCTCCAACGATTTTCTTGACCGGCATAGACAGTCGCCCAAAA
>JAJSZP010000062.1 GCA_030262775.1 Deltaproteobacteria bacterium
TTAAATAAAAAACATAGATAGGCAGCAAAATCCTTTTTCCGTAATCATGAAGATATGTCATTACACCCTGATCAGTCTCATTAATACCGACAACCAGAGGATGAATAGTATGTTCCTGCATCATATTGCTCCTTATAATATTGTGAAAATACTGGCTAAAAGGGAATATCATCGCCAATTGTACCCGAGCCTGACGACTTGGGGGGGGTATCAGAAACCTGAGTATTTAAAGGTGGCTCATCTGAATTTACAGAATCTTTTCCACCTAAAAACCGCACATCAGATGCAACAATTTCAGTAGTATATCTTGTAACTCCGTCCTTTTCCCATGATCTTGTTTGTAAACGGCCTTCAATGTATACCTGCTTGCCCTTTGAAAGATATTCGCCGCATATTTCTCCAAGTTTTCCAAAAGCCACGATACGATGCCATTCTGTGCGTTCTTTTTTTTCTCCGGTAGCTTTGTCATTCCATTTTTCAGATGTAGCTATGCTGAAACTCGCGACAGCAGCGCCATCTTGAGTATAACGAACTTCAGGATCTCTGCCCAAATTTCCGATCAGTATTACCTTGTTAATACCTGACATATTTATACCTCCTAAAACAATTTTTAATAAGTTATTAACCCACAACGTCACCTACCATTTTAGATGTCATTTCGAAAAGCGAAGCGACGAAAAATCTTATTATAAAACAAGTAGTTAAGAATTCATCAGTCCGGTCGGAATGACAAGTGTCATTGTAGTATTATAGTAAGTTTATCCTGCATTTTTTGCATACAACTTATAAAACAAAGTTGCTCTTGATGTCAATCATAGCAGAAGATTTGCGCAGGGCAATTGCATCAAAATTTGGCATAGTTCTTGATTCTAAACAAATCAATAGGTTGCAAATACAGCTTCAAAAATAAGCGCCGATAAGCTACTTGCTATAATACGTAACTATTTGATTTTTAAAGATCTAAAATTTTGATGCAATTGCCCTAAAGATTTGCAGCAATTCTAATTATGGAAATTGACAATATTTTTCAATTATTCCGAATAGTTGACAGCCTGATAAGTTTTTGATTTTTGCAGGCTTTAGTCACGCTTCAAAAAACATAGAAAAGGCGCAAAAACAAGAGAAAAGCCGACTTGCTTAAGTTTAATTAAAACTCACAATATCGTGAAATTTTATTAAATATCTGTAATGCGAATTGCTGTCAAAAGCTTCACGAATAAATCGAAAATGTGTATTACTTCCAAGATGATTTAGTACAACTCCTGCCCATTTCAATTCCCTGTCAAAGTTTTCGAATCCATATACCATGGCCGCCGCACTTCGAGACATGCTCCTCGCGTCCACAACCAGAAGGACTGTAAGCGAGAGCCACTTAGCCATCTCGGCTGTGGAACCGGCTTCCGATCTGCCGTCATACCCATCAAAAAGACCCATCACACCTTCAACAATTGAATAATTTTAAACATATACTGTTTGCTCCGCAATTATGTTTTTACCATATGTATTTCATAACCCGTCAGTTCTTCTGCATTTTTGAAAAACCGGTTCAATCGGTGAATTTTTGCGGTGACCTGACTATGAGACTGTCTGAGAATAGGACTTTTGAAATTTGGACTACATTATATTGTTTATGATGGCTGGCCTAACCACTCTATACGGTGGTCAAAAAGTTGAAGTTTGCATTCTTGGACAGCCTCCTATCCCAAAGGGCCATGATTTCTATGTTCAATTAAAGTGCTGAAAGCCTATGAAGGGTTTGCATTCAAAGATAATACTGGGTAACGCTAATTTGTGGGTAAAGGGCAGGGCTAACCTCTCTATCTTTAACGATTATGTTTCGAGAGGTTAACAGTAAAGCATTTGCATAGAAATGTCTATAGCTAATTTCTCTTGATATATCAGATAGTTATAAAAATATACAGTGGTGAATGAATACTTAAAAGCAGGATATTACATCGGGACCTGAGTTGTAGAATCTACTTGCGGCCATACGGTCAAAGGACGAATGAAAGGAGCCGGGCGGCGATGGTCAATAAAAGTAGCTACGTCCACATTGCTCCTGAGATCTATATAGAAAAGCAATGATTGAAATGACTACTGGAGAAAGAAACTCCTTATACTGTAACATATTAAAAGCAATGGATTGCGCTGACGACAACTGCGAGAGAAAAGCGGCATAAAACATAGAAAACGCAAAAAGGTTACACTCGAATCATTTACGGTGGACGACAATTAAACGAATTGTCAGCTCACATGCTTATTCGACGATTCAGTTGCCGACAACCAACAGCAGGGTCATCAATATCAGAAAGCCAGGCGTTCCATAAGGAATACACACGGAGATTTTGACGTCGGCTGTCAACGACTGTCAGTAAGTCGTAACCTTGCCTGATCAAAAAAATAAGGTTATATTGTAGAGACTGTATCAATAACTATCTAAAAATACTATTATTTTTTCAAAGTGCGAAATACGGGTTAGGAAGTATTCTGTTCTTTATCTGATCAAGCGACTCTTTGACAGTATATAGTACTGTAAATCTTTCTTCTAGTGTTTTGACCAGTTGAGCCAGTTTTTCATGTTCCAGTGGCTTGATGCGAAAGTAAACATTTCTGTAACCTTCATCTGCAAGGTCATAGCTAGTTAAAATACTAACCATACGACCGCCAAAGCTTCGAATTACATCGCCCACCTCTTTAACCGACCCTGGTTTATCTTCAAGGCAAAGAGCAAATTGAACATTGCCTTTGTAAACACCTGAAATATGTATCAGCGCTTTGAAAATATCTGTTTGGGTAATAACTCCTATTAGATTATGCCGATCGTTTACTACCGGGAGCCCTGAAATTTTGTTTTCTAGCATCAAGATAGCTGCAAATTCGACGGTCTCATCGGGTTTGACATAGATTACATCCTTTGACATTGATTCTTTGACTTTAACCTCAGATAAAAGATAATTTATTTCATATATATCTAATGTGGTCGCCGTTGATGGACAGGCTTCTTTTAAATCAGTATCAGTAACGATTCCTACCAATTTTCCCTTTCGGACTACAGGAAGACGACGGATATTGTTTTCTTTCATGAGAACATAAGCTTTCATCATAGAAGTTTCCTCGTCAACTGAAATTACCTGATTTGATATCCATCCCTGAACTAACATAATGTTTCCTCCGTCCTTCTTAGATGATGACAGAAATCGAATATTTTTTAAAAAAGTGGAGCTCCACCCGCAGGGCGGGTGGCCTCATAAGGGCCCCTCGAGGGGACCACATACTTGGTTCTGTTTGCAACTATGTTCTACGTTAAATTGAGTTCACATCCTGACCAGCACAGAGCCTCTTAGGGTCGCACCAGCAGAGCTGGTGATTTAACAAGATGAATTACTTGATTATACATCATTTTTTGATCTACCGGAATTTATTGAGAAGTTACCGCATATATAGTTAACCAGTTGTTTTTATAGCTAAAGATATTTTCTGAAAACAGTTTGAGCCTACAAAAAAACTAATACCAGTTGGATGAAAGGAACCTTTTTTCTCTGTTGTTTTTGTGGATCAAGATATTCTAAAAAGGGAAGACCGCAATTTCCTGCAAATAATTGAAGAAGAAATCGAACAGGGTTGCTTCATCCATTGAGCAAACAATATCCATTTCCGACGGTGAAAAAGATGATGAGCCACTCTGGCATCATCACACTCGGCAGTGTGCCAGAAGAGCCGATTGCACAGAATATCTTGCACTTGTTTCCGAGTTGTCATAACCGGAAAATAGGCATAAAAAAGCGGTTATGTCAAAAGGTATATGGCAGAATATACAATAATATAAATAAGTTAGATACGATTTTTTGTGGCCATATAGACCCCCCTTATCATGTTCGTCTTTTTTCGTGTAACTACGTGTCTGTAGTGCGGTCTAAACCCCCCTTCCAGTGCAAACGCTAAGCCTTCATGGAAAATAATAAAATTTCAATTTTTTCGATCCTTATATCGGAATGTTAGAGTTAAAGACTCATAAAACTCCATAAAATTGCTGCCGCAATTGCTGAACCTATAACACCGGATATGTTAGGCGCCATTGCATGCATAAGAAGAAAATTTGTAGGATCTTCAGCTTGTCCAACCATCTGAACAACCCGTGCGGAATTAGGAACAGCGGATACTCCTGCAGCGCCCACAAGAGGATTGATTTTTTTTCGCAAAAAAAGATTCATAATTTTTGCGAATATAACTCCTGATGCTGTTGCAATAGCAAAGGAAAATGCTCCCAGCGCAAAAATGCCAATAGATTGACGAGTCAAAAATACATCAGCCTGTGTGCTGGCGCCGACAGTTACGCCAAGCAATATTGTAACAATATCAATCAAAGAGGTCCGGGCAGTTCTGGCAAGACGTTCCACAACAACACATTCCTTCAGGAGGTTTCCAAAAAACAGCATTCCTAGCAAAGGCAATGCGGCCGGCGCCAAAAAACAGCAAAGCAAAAAGCCAACAATGGGGAAAATAATTTTTTCTTTTTTTGATACTTCACGGGGCTCTTCCATCTTAATAAGCCGTTCTTTACGAGTCGTAAGAAGTCTCATGATAGGAGGCTGAATTACCGGTACCAGGGCCATATAGGAATATGCCGCTACAGCTATCGGTCCTATTAGTCTTGGAGCAAGCATAGCGGTAAGAAAAATCGCAGTGGGCCCATCGGCTCCTCCAATAATACCAATAGATGCAGCTTCATTGGGGGGAAATCCGATTGCAAGCGCTCCCAGAAAAGTAGTAAAAATGCCTATCTGAGCAGCAGCCCCTAAAAGCATTAATACAGGTCGCGCAAGCATTGTGGAAAAGTCGGTTAATGCGCCAATGCCTAGAAAAATTAATGGAGGATAAATATCATGCGTTACACCATAATATACATAGTTCAAAAAACTTCCGCTTTCATAGATTCCAAGACCAAAATCCTTGATTACAGGGATATTGCCAATCAATATGCCAAAGCCTATTGGTACAAGCAAAAGAGGCTCATACTCTTTTGCTACTCCGAGATAAAGAATTATTATACCAACCAAAATCATTATTATATTACGGTAGTCAGCTAAAGCAAAGCCGGTATTAGATAAAAATTCTATTAACAGGTTTTCCATTGATTAAGCACTACTCCTTTTTTCTTCCAATAGTAATATTTTTTCTTCTACCTGTTTGTTCAATATATAATAGCCGTTTTCAGCCGGTATAATTAATTCACACTTAATAAATTCATTAATAGTTGAATGTGGATGGGAAAGCCCGCATTTTCCCGAAAGATCAAGAAGTTTTGGAAGCGGAAATGGTTCGCCCATCCATTCAATCAAAAGCTTGAACTGACGTGAAACCCTTTGAACGTCTTGAGGTAAGGTCGGAACTAAGACCGACGGTGTCTTTTGATCTTTTTGTTGTGGTTTTTTTGAGCGATTATAATATTTACTTCTTTTATCCCACAGCCCAATTAACTTGTGAATCCGGGAAACTGCAAAAGATAAAAGTATAAGACTTACAAAGACTATTGAGATCCCGATAACAGAAATACCAAGTCCATCATGGGCTATTATTGCTTCAAAGCCAAACAATTAATGTCTCCTTTTCCCCCAACCACCTGTCATATAAGGCATTCTTTCCGAAACTATTTTATTGATTTTTCGCATGATTTTGTCGCCAAGAACCGAATTGCTTTGAATAAGACGCAAAAACTCCTGGCCCTGCATCAACAGCACCAGACCATCCGTAAGGGCAACTGCAGTGCCTGTATAGCGGAAAGGAGTAACAACTGTTGACAGGCCTATAATATTACCTTTGTTGTGCAGAGTGAACGAACGTTCCTCTTTAAACGAAAGCATAAAATTGCCTGATAAAATAATGAAAAAAGTACGGGCAGGCTCACCCTTTCGTGTTAAAACTTCTCCCTCAGTGACCTTCATCAGGTGCATTAATGGGGTTATCTGTTCCAGCTCGCCAAAATTTAGATCAGCAAAGAGATCTAATGATTTGAGAGTTTGGATGTCGGTTGACATCATTTAATCCTTTCATGACTTCGTGATAGTAAGAACGTTGAAAAGAACCTCATTTTTTTCAATAAATTCAAAGGCCTGACTCCGACAAAATATTTATATCCTAATCTCTTGGTTTTATTAAAAAAAACACCAATCTTTGCAGCACCCTTATCCTTATAGCTAAAGATTATTAAAGCAAAAAGTCTTCAGAATACCCATATTAACATTATAGGTTCTCTAAAGACTTTTTGCAACGTCTTAAGCAAGTTTGATTCGAGAGCTATCCATTAATGCAACGCAACCAAAATTCGGTTGAATTTAATCGGATTTTGATTACTGATAATCAGTTAAACACAGCGTGTTTTAGATACAATCATACCTCTCTTTGATAGTTGATAAAGTGAGTTACTGAGCTGTCGTGAATCAAAGCCGGTTTTTTTCAGTTTTTCGGTTGTTGCTCCTTTTAATTACTTCAAAAACAGAAGTAATAACTGTTATGCGCTTTCCGCTATAGCACATTTCATATGACTTGATATCATTTTATAGCATTATTTTCAGTATCTTCAGATAGTTACCATAAATTTTTGGTATGAAGTCATGTGAAAAGGGCTATAACTGCTTTTTGACTATATAAAATCTTTACTTTTTTTTGCGGGAGCCTTTTTTTAGATGGTTTAGCTGGTTGCAACTTGCCTGCCTGTTTTGACATTTTTTTCACCTGTTTAGAAAGATCTACAAGAGATTTGGATATTGATTTTAACAGATCTTGTAATTGCTTCATTTAAATATTCCTTCTTGATTGTCCGACTCTCTTTAATATTTTATATATTTTGACTGGTAATATATACTTTTAAAAAAGTCAACAAATCTCTTGTTAATACACGATAAATCCTAACCGCACAGGTTGCAGTTTTTCTGTCATTTTCAGGTATAGCCCTTTTCACATGACTTCATACTAAAAATCTACGCGCCTACTTGGGAAAGTTATTTCGTTCCCGTTCTTAACTATCTAACAGAACTCAATGTCCCCAGTGTGACGCAGATTTGACCTGTTTCAGGGTTCTGGATTCATTCCCTGATGAACCTGTCAGAAAAAATACTGGATCAAGCAAACAGGTAATTTTACTTGTTGCCGCCAGCCTTGTTCTTGGCTTGATCTGCGTTCTGTCTGCTTATCAGCTCTATCTGTTAAAGCAGCTTGAAAACCGGGTTTTAGATCAAAAAACATCTTTCATTGATGCCGGGCCGAATGCCGGATTGAAGCGCTTTGCGATAGATCAACCAGGGCTGCGCGCAAACGGCGCTGACGGAAACAAGGTCATAATCAAAACAAAAGAGGATATTAATAAAGGACAGCCGGTTCCGATAAAATCTTTGGAAAAGGCGGCCATCGAAGTCGACCTTGCTAAGGATAGTAAATTTTGGACATATTGGGCCACTGAAAAAGATACGCTGTGGGATATTTCAAAAAGACATTATGGCTCAGGAGGCTATTACCCTGTTTTTCTTGAGCATAATTGCCACCTTGGAATTTACGACATCGGAGACGGGATACAGATAAAAATTTTCAAAGATACTGCCATGGCACGAGACATATATAAAAAAATTACTGAAAAAAAGGGAGACAGCAGATATTGGTACTACATCGTGGCTGAAGGTGACACTTTGCGGTCAGTCGCCGGAAAATTTTACAAAACAAAAAACATGATAAAACTGATCACAGATCTCAATCAAGAGGTTGGTTTGAGGCCTGGTCAGCGGATCAGGATACTGCTGAAATAAACAGGTTATGAAACAAAAGAACAAAAGTTTTGAATCAATATTGGTAAGGGCTGAGAAGTTGTTTGGCAGGGGAAACTATCTGTTGGCCAAAAAGGAGTTTGAAAAGGCATGGAAGATAGAAAAGCAAAACAATATTACTGAAAAGATCCAAACATGCAAAAAAGAGATAGAAAAGCTCAAAGTAAAAGATCTAATAAAAAGAGCGAGGAAATACACCAAAAAAAAGCAACTCAGAAATGCTCTTGAGTGTTTTGAGGAAGCTTATAAGATTTCCAAAGAGGATAGTATTTGTGAAAGAATAGAAGCTTTAAACAGAATATTGCGTGACAGTGACATAGAAAAAGCTGCAAGAAATGCTGAAGCTGCCGGTCAATACCTGAAGGCAGCTGAGCTTTACGAAAAAGCTTTTGCCAGCTTAAAACAAGATGCCCGTGTTTTAAAAAAAGCGCTTTGCCTTGTTAAGGCGGAAAGATACAAGGAGGCAGTATCGGTTTTCAAAGATTTGAACCCCTCTGATTCTTGCTCTCTCTACAACTACGGTTTTGCCCTTTCCAGGGTGGGTCAGTATTACAAGTGTCTCAAAGTTTGGGATGATATCAATGCAAAAGACAATGATTTTCTTGAACAAAAAGAGATCGTCAGGTCTATATTGGTAGATGACATATATGACCGGTTTGACAATACCGGCGATTTTGCTAGGCTCTATAAAGAAGGAAAATATCTTCTTGATTCAACTGGCCGGCAAGATTTGACCGATCTGGCCGAACTGGTGGAATACTGCAAGTATGCCTGGATCAAAGAACTCTGGACGGATGAACAGTATGAAACAATATGGGAATTGCTTTTTGATTTTCCTGCCACAGTAGAACCAGCTCTTATTGCGCTTTATGCAAAGACTTGCTTCAAGCTGGCGAAAAGATTCAGTACTCATCTATCTGATCTTTCGATGTTCTGTCTCACAGCAGTGTATAATCAAGAATTATCCGGAAAATTTTCCTCAGAAGCAAAAAAGAGAAATCATACGACAAAATTTGGTCCAAATGGCTGAGGCTTTGATAAAAAAATGTTAACTATGGAAACGAAATTGCCAAGGCAGAGTTAACTTGTTGGAATATTGATAATAAATTGATAAAAGATATCAATGCTCTGGCAGGAGATCGTGAAGATACGGCTCACCTGGTATGTACGCCTCGATTTGCCGATCTCTTTGGCAAATCAGCGCAGATACTCCGATTAATCAAGGAGAATAAGACCTTCTTTGAAAATACAGAACAGTATCTGATGACAGGTTGTTACTATTCACAGGCAGGGCAAAGCATGTATCACCTTGAAACCCGGCAATACGAAAAAGCTTTTGACAGCCTGCCGGAGGTAATTGATGGAGATGAATTTGCAACTTACGGCATGCTGAAGGTAAAATTTTTCTACGGACTTTATTGCCTGGAAATTGGAGAGAGGCAGCTTAGACAATGTTTTGATACGGTTCCAGCTCTGTTTGATATTTCCTCTGATTATGAGAAAAAACTTATCGAAAAAGCAATTGAGTTTTATGAATTGGATGAATTGAACCGCTTTGAGGAAGTTCTTAATATTATTCACATTAAAAGACCATCAAAGGAAATAAAAGATGCTCTCTCCCTGGTAATGAGCAGGCGGGCTATCGAAATGTATAATAAAAATCTGATTAATGACAAAATTTTGAACATAATTTTACAAAAGGCATTAGCGCTTAATCCCAAAAACGAACATGCCAGCGTCAGCCTGGATGACACTAAAGTCGATCTTGAACTAATGGCTCTTGACAAGGCTATTGGCAAACATAAAATGAACAAGGCCTGTAAGATAGCGGTGAAATCCAAATCCGAGAAGGTGCGGTCGTGTTTTTTCGAGTTTATGGAGCATACTGTTCAAACCATGTATGAAATGGACACAGAAGATGATGAAAAAATCTTGTTTCTGCAAAATACTTATAAATGGTGCGCCAGAGTAAATAAAACACATACCATCCTGCATGATATCAACTGGATGCTCAGGTCTCTGGAGTAGTACAGACTTTCAGATAAATAATTTCACTGTGTTATCAGTCGTCGACGTATAACTAATACGCCTTCCTTCTTCTGGCCTTGTGAAATTAATTATCTGAAAGTTTGTAGCTGGGGAACGTGGACGAAAGGTGAAAAAGATGAATCCATATAAAATATTGAATATTGATTACCATGCCGACAAACGAGAAATAATCGAAGCAGTGGTTGGCTATGCGGGAAAAGAAATTTTCTGTTCAGGAGGTGGCTATCGCTCAGAAAGAACTTATGAATCCAATTATCAGGGCCGCTCATGATTTTTTGCAATTTATTGATGTGAAACCCATACAGAACCAATTTGCTCTAATCAAACAGCAGCAGAAGCAAGCAGTATTTGATTTGAATCGACTGTCTATTTTTGATGAAAATTCATGAGAAAAAAGAAGGAATTTTTAAAAGAAAAACTTATTGCGTTTCAGGTGAAGATAGCCGAATTGACCCACGCCCTTCAGGAACAGGAAAATTTTTTTCAGGCCAGGGGAAAAGACCTCTATCTCAATCTTTTTGAGATACTCGACGCTTTCGAAAATCTGGATCAAACCATGGTGGCTAAGGAGAGCCAGTTTGACAAGACTACACAGCGGCTATCTAAAAACATTCGCTCTATCCGGAAAAAGCTTGTCAGATTGCTAAAAACCTGCCACATCGTTCAGATTGAATTTTCAAACAACATTGCCGATATAGACTATTGCAAGGTGGTGAATACACAGGAGGCTGCAGATATACCAAACGAAACAATCCTTTCCGTGGTGAAAAACGGCTATATCGACAAAAACAAAAAAATGGTGCTGAGAAAAGCCGAAGTAATTACTGTCCTGAATGGTTGAAAAGATATGATTTGAGTGTGACCCAAATAGAACAAACTGGACAGACGCTTTGCTCAAGCTTACAATAGATATTTATATGAAAAAAGACAGCTCGTTAGGAAAATATCGTGAAATTTTTTATGAAATTATTTTTGAGACTGATACACCTGCAGGTAAATTATTTGATATAATTTTAATTGTAAGTATCTTGTTTAGCGTAATAGTTGTAATGCTGGACAGTGTGAGCACGATTCGAAATTCATACGGCGGCTTTTTAGTTTTAAGCGAATGGTTTTTCACTTTTTTTTTTACAATTGAGTATTTTTTTAGGTTATTCTGTGTCGGTCGTCCTTTTAAGTATGCAACCAGCTTTTTTGGAATAGTAGATCTTCTGGCAATAATCCCGACCTATTTAAGCCTTTTTCTGCCTGGAAGCCAGTTCCTTCTTGTTGTCAGAATTTTTCGAGTTCTTCGAATATTTAGGGTTTTCAAACTGGTTCAGTATCTTGTTGAAATCAGGTTACTTAACCAGGCTCTGCGTGCAAGTCTGCGGAAAATTGTTGTATTTTTATTTACTGTTTTTACATTGGTGATAATTTTCGGTTCCATGATGTATGTCATAGAAGGCGAACAAAATGGTTTTACAAGTATTCCTCGAAGTATTTACTGGGCTATTGTAACGCTTACTACAGTCGGCTATGGAGATATATCGCCTAAAACAGATTGCGGTCAGGCTCTGGCTGCTGTTATCATGATTATTGGTTATGCAATAATTGCCGTACCTACAGGGATTGTAACAACTGAAATTGCTCGAGTCACAGTAAGGAAGGTTTCCACTCAGGCGTGCCAGGCGTGTAGCGCGGAAGGTCACGACATAGATGCAACGCACTGTAAATACTGCGGAGCAAAACTTTAAGCCCTTTGAAAAGCACTCCTTTTGGCCTCACGCTACTGACAGAATATCAGATTTTTAATTACTGCCCGACCAAAAATTCCTGTTTTCGGGCAAAAATTTGAAATCCGAAACAATGACCAAAATACAAATACTTCAAGTTAGTTAAGCAAAGAGATTTTGGATGCGCCTTGATAAGAGACTTATAGAGAAGAAGACAACAGACGGCAGGATAGATTTCCATGAATATATCTCAAGAGTCAGGGAAGAAGCTTCCAATTGGCTTGACAGCAACGAGAAAAACGGCGTAGAGCATTCAAGAAAACTGGAAGGCTACCTGTACCAATTTATTCCAGACAAGTTCAAGAAAAAGCTCAGGCCTGCTGAGATATTTATCCTTCTCTATGCTGTGTACCTCCAGGACATAGGCTACAGGAATGAACAAGGCGAGATAGAATCCAGCGATCATCCCTTGCAAAACAAGAATTATATATTAAAAGATCCCATAAAATACCTCGTTGACCGATTTTCTTCTATGAAAAAGAGAGAAGCGCCATTAGCAGCCCAGGCAGTTGGCGAGGGCTATTATGGGCATGCTTATGAATCTGTTTGCCCCTTCGGGATATCTCAAATAATTTCGACATGTGCAATTGGCAATACTGCGTTAAGCTGCCAACTTAAATTCAATTTTTTTCCTCAAGCCACTTCATATGTTCTCTATTTCTTTTCAAAGATATTATTGTGGCCAAAGCGACAGAACCTCCCTTTACCCAACTCATACCGTTGTGTTTCTGACGCGAGGAAACAATAAGATCATTCATCTTTTCGCTAATGGCGCTCGAATTACGAAGACCAAGCCCTTTCCTTACCGCATAGCAGGGTGATATAGGGTCTGTTTCTTTCTATATAAGTAATAAGCTTTTCCATTGCGTTTTTATCCTTATCAATCGCTATATTGATACTTTTTTCAGGGTCTTTATACGCAACGGGATTATTTAAGATTTCATCTGTATACTCGCATTTTTCATGGCATTTCTCGAATACCTGTCACTGCTGATTGATACTGAACCACGGTGTTCATCCGCGAGCATTACGGCCAGCCGTTCAAATGCAGAATTTATTTCATACGACATCTCTGCAATAAAGCCAACACAAGAGCCCTAGTACAACGGAGCAGTATTTGAAGAGCATCGGCTTGGAAAGGGACGCCCTGAAAAGTTTGTCCTCCAACCCGGCGGAGGTCGTGTCGATTGACCGAGTTCTACGAACGAATTATAGGAGAGTGAAATGAGGGGCCAGAAAAGCAAAAAAGTCCTCATCTCCACAAGCGGCTTTTATGAAAAGTCGTAACACTTTTAATTTATTGGTGATCCCACGGGGAATTGAACCCCGGTTTCCGGCGTGAGAGGCCGGCGTCCTGACCGCTAGACGATGGGACCATTTAATTCTTAAACCCGAGTTGTGTATGATTATAGAAAAGGGCGTGTTTTGTCAAATATTATTATATAGATTTTAATCTCTTTTTAGGGTTTAATTCCCCGCAACTTGCTGCGAGGTAGTTCATTCGTTGAGAAAATATTTTGTTATGCCATAAAAAATGGTTAAAAATGCTATTTTTTGCTATTGTTTCACAAAGATGGGTTAATCATTTTGCCCTTTCTAAAACCAAAAACAAAATATATTACACAACCTATAAAAGGGATAAGAGCAATTATTCCCCACATAACCTTAATATGCAGGTTTATCAAAATCCTTTTTAGCTATATCAAATATAGCCAGGCAGGTTATTACGTAAAACACTATGCCGGCACTGGTTCAGTTTAATAGTATCCGCTGATTTTCTATCACACCAAGAGTATGCACTCATTTAGCTTTTTGAGAATTTTTGTTTTGAATGATGCTTGAAAAAGCTTATTTGGATTTTGGCCCGTTT
>JAJSZP010000063.1 GCA_030262775.1 Deltaproteobacteria bacterium
CTGTTCTATTTGATGAAGGGCAAATTGGCTTGAATCAAATAAAAGTTTACTCACTGCAACTGCCTGAAATATTTTTTTCAGAAGCAGGGAAAAAGAAGATCACAGTAGCTCTGACCTTTAACCCTGAAACCCGTTCCACCCGTGGAGACAGCTATCTTGGCAATCGGATGGAATTTCATCTGTTTCATTCAGTGAATCCTCAGGTATTAGTGGAAAAATATGGGATAATTTCAGAAGATACAGAACGAAAAGGCGTACCGGACGATATCAAAAAATTTGAGATTGATGATTTTTCCCCTGGAGCTAACACAAGAAAAGCAGGCTGCCATCAAAAAGCGTGGAAGGAGTATAAGAGAAAACCAAAAAGAGCGCCATCTTCGCCAATTTCTTTAGTTTTGTTGAATTTCAATAAATGGATAAACGATGAAAATCGTATTCAGGATTATTGTATATCTGTCACCTTTGAGCATGAAAAAGAGATTAAGCTTTATAATGCGATAAGAACAAACATTCAACATAGAGCAAAGATTCGACAAATCCGGTAATTTTATTTGTTACCAAAATATGTGGCAGCACATAACAGACTGGAAAAGCTATGGCGGTAGTAGTGTTAAAAAGGAGTTTAATTTATGGCAAATAATGGGAAAATAAAAGAACTTGCCAATTTTATCTGGAGTATTGCGAATCTGTTAAGGGGAGATTACAAACAATCCGATTACGGGAAGATCATACTCCCTTTTACAGTTTTGCGAAGGCTTGACTGTGTTCTGGAGCCTACCAAGCAAAAGGTCCTTAATTATCTGCCGAAATTAAAATCCATGAAAATTAAAAATACCGAGCCGGTGCTTAACAAAGTCGCCGGTTTTAATTTTCACAATAAAAGCAAGTTGGACATTGAGAAGCTAAAGGCTGATCCTGATAATATAGCTGCGAATTTAAGAAACTATATTAACGGGTTTTCCGCCGGCGGCAGAGAGATAATAGAGTGTTTTAGTTTTAATGATCAAATCACCCGCCTTGATGAGGCTAATCTGCTGTTTCTAATTGTAAGCCGTTTTAGTGAAGTGGATCTTCATCCTGATAATGTTTCGAGCATTGAAATGGGGTATGTTTTTGAAGAGCTTATCAGGAAATTTTCTGAGTTGTCAAATGAAACCGCCGGGGAGCATTTCACACCGAGGGAAGTAATCAGGTTAATGGTCAATATTTTATTTTTGAATGACAAGGAGATTTTGACCAAAAAAGGGATTGTAAAAACAATTTACGATCCTGCCTGTGGAACAGGAGGGATGCTGTCTGTGGCGGAAAACTATTTGCGGGAGCTTAACCCCCGCGCCAGGCTGGAGGTTTTCGGACAGGAGGTAAATCCTGAATCATACGCCATCTGCAAATCCGATATGCTTATCAAGGGGGAGAATACAGCCAACATCAAATTCGGGAATTCCTTTACCATGGATGGTCTGGAATCGGAAAAATTTGATTATATGCTTTCCAATCCTCCTTTTGGAGTTGAGTGGAAAAAGGTGCAGACCCATGTTAAAAAAGAACACGAAGTCAAAGGCTATGGGGGACGGTTCGGCGCCGGACTTCCCCGCATCAGCGATGGTTCTTTTTTGTTTTTGCAGCATATGATCTCCAAGATGAAACCGACCAACAGCGGCACCCGGCTTGGTATAGTCTTTAATGGTTCGCCTCTTTTTTCCGGCGGCGCCGGAAGCGGAGAAAGTGAAATCCGAAAATGGATCATTGAAAACGATATGCTGGAATCTATTATCGCCATGCCGGATCAGCTTTTTTACAATACAGGCATATTTACTTATATCTGGATTTTAACAAACCGGAAACCGGTTAAACGTAAAGGAAAAATCCAGGTTGTCAATGCTGTTTCATTCTTTGAAAAAATGAGCCGGAGCCTGGGCAACAAAAGAAATGAGATCAGCGACAAACAGATTAACGAGATAACCGGAATTTATGGAAATTTCATCGAAGGTGAATGTTGCAGGATATTTGACAATGAAGATTTCGGTTACAACCGGATTACCGTTGAACGGCCTTTGAGACTCAACTTCCAGACTTCAGAAGAAAGAATAGCTCTGCTTGAAAATGAAAAGGCATTTCAAAATCTTTCCAGACCGAAAAAAAAGGGTAAAACAGGCTTAAAGCAAAAGGAAGAAGGGGAAAAACTGCAACAAGATATACTTGCCATGATTAACAATATGGATGGCTCTGTGATTTATAAAAATAGAGATAAATTTGAAGAAGTCCTCAAAGAGCATTGCAGAAAATATGGATTGTCATTGCCTGCGCCGATGCAAAAAACTGTTTTAAGGGCCCTGTCCAAGCAGGATGAAACAGCAGATATTTGTCTGGATAAAAAAGGCAATCCCGAGCCTGATACAGCTCTGCGGGACAACGAAAATGTGCCTTTAAAGGAAGATATCAGAGAATATTTTGATCGGGAAGTCCTGCCCCATGTGCCGGACGCCTGGATTGATGAGAGCAAAACAGTAAAAGGATATGAGATCAATATTACGAAATATTTCTACAAATACAAGCCGCTCCGACCGTTAGCCGATATCCGTGCCGATATTCTGGCCCTGAAACAGGAGACTGAAGGGATGATCCAGGAGGTGTTGGAGGGATGAGCAATAAAACAATTGCAACAGGCTCAGGTTCACAGATAATTATCTATCAGGCAGAAGATGGGAATATTAAGATTGATGTAAGGCTTGAGAATGAAACTGTCTGGTTGACCCAAAAGTTAATGGCTGAATTGTTTCAAGTGGGTGTGAATACAATTAATTACCACATTAAAGAGATTTTTAATGAGGATGAACTCACCCCAGAGGCAACTATTCGAAAATTTCGAATAGTTCAAAAAGAGGGTAACAGGGAGGTTGCGCGGCATATCGATTTTTACAATCTCGATATGATCATTTCCGTCGGCTACCGCATAAAATCTCATGTCGCTACCCGCTTCCGCCAATGGGCGACTCGGCAACTTACTGAATACATAGTCAAAGGCTTTGTACTGGATGATGAAAGGCTGAAAAACCCTGACCAGCCTTTCGATTATTTTGATGAACTTCTGCGCCGCATTCAGGATATTCGTACTTCGGAAAAGCGGTTTTATCAGAAAATCACCGATATTTACGCCACCAGCGTGGATTATGATCCCACACAGCAAATCAGTATTGATTTCTTCAAGACCGTGCAAAACAAACTGCATTGGGCAATAACAAAAAAAACCGCAGCCGAGATTATTTATCAGCGGACGGACAGCGAAAAACCCAACATGGGTTTGACCAACTGGCGCGGCGCAAAGGTACGCAAACAGGATGTCACCATTGCCAAAAACTATCTCAATGAAGATGAACTGCGCATCCTCAATAATCTTGTGGAACAATATCTGATTTTTGCCGAAGGCCAGGCAATGCGGCGGATTTCCATGTATATGAAAGACTGGATTAATAAACTGGATGGTTTTTTAAGGTTAAACGATCGGAATATTCTCAACCATGCTGGAAAAATTTCCCATCAAATGGCCAAAGAACTGGCGGAAAAGGAGTATGACAGGTTTCATCAAGCCCGTTTACAGGCTGAAGCACGGCAGGCAGATGAGAAGGATTTTGAATGCCTGGCGAAAAAGATTGAAAGTAATGGCAAAGGGCGAAAGCAATGAAACCTTATCCAAAATATAAGGATTCAGGGGTTGAGTGGATTGGGGAGGTGCCTGAGAGGTGGGAAGTAAAAAAACTGAAATGGTTGGCTAAAATTAGGCTTAGCAATATAGATAAGAAATCAAAGGAAAGAGAATTAACAGTTGAATTGTGTAATTACGTCGATGTTTATTACAACGATAGCATAACGTCAAAGATAGAATTTATGAAGGCAACCGCCCGCCAAGATCAAATTGATATTTTGTCTCTTGAAGAAGGAGATATTCTTATTACGAAAGATTCGGAGTCGCCTGATGACATTGCTGTTCCTGCTTATGTGCCGTCATCTTTACATGGTGTTGTCTGTGGTTACCATCTTGCGCATATTCGTCCTTATGAAAAGCATGCCAATGGGAATTATCTGTTTCGGTCATTTAGCGCTTACGGAATCAGTGATCAGTTTGAGATATCAGCTAACGGTGTAACAAGGTTTGGGATCGGCAAACAGGCGATAGATAATTCTGTTTTTCTAACTCCACCACTTGAGGAACAAACCGCTATCGCTGCCTATCTCGACCGCAAAACCGCCCAAATCGACAACCTCATCTCAAAAAAGCAAAAACTCATTGAACTGCTGAAGGAGGAGCGCGTTGCAACAATCAATCAGGCGGTAACAAAAGGATTGAATCCCGATGCGCCGATGAAGGATTCGGGGATTGAATGGTTGAGGGAAATACCGGCGCATTGGGAAGTGAAGAAGTTGAAGTATGTTTCTATAATCATATCGAAAGGAACAACACCTTCCACAATCGGAAAGGATATTACAGCTCGCGGTGAAATACGCTTTATAAAAGCTGAAAACATTGAAAATAATAATTTGAAGCCTAAACCAGCTTTTTTCGTAGATGAAAAAACTAATGATATACTAAAAAGGTCACAACTTGAGAAATATGATATTCTATTTGTAATCGCTGGGGCCACTATAGGAAAAGTTGCCGTGTTGACTGATGAATTCTTACCTGCCAATACGAATCAAGCCGTCAGCTTCATTAGATTAAAACCATATGTGAATGTAAAATTCATTTGGTACTGGCTACAATCAAGCAGAATAAATGAATTAACTTGGCTTAATGCAGTTCAATCTGCACAACCTAATTTATCAATGGAAAATCTTGGAAACTTTTGTGTCACATATCCAACAGGTTCTCAACAGGACGAGATTGTATTTCAGATTGAGTCAGAAACCACCAAAACCGACCAAATAATCACCAAAATCAAAAAACAAATTGATCTTTTAAAAGAATATCGCATAGCCCTGATATCAAATGTCGTAACCGGAAAAATTGATGTACGAACGTAGGGGCAGGCCCCTGTGCCTGCCCTATGTGTTAAATTGATACGATTTAATTTTGGGCAATCACAAATCGAGAGAACACAAAACGGGTAAATAACAATGAGGTGATTGCGTAAAACCGGGCAATACCATAATGGCAACCACCACAAATAGGGCAACCACCACAAATAGGGCAACCACAGGGGGTTGCCCCTACGCGGGTAATGAAAAAATTATGAATAAAAACCGTCAATCCATCCGTTTGCGTAAATATGATTATTCTAAGGCCGGTGCATATTTTGTAACCATTTGCACGCAAAACAAAAAATGTTTTTTCGGAAATATGGTAAATGATGAAATGGTGTTGAATGATGCGGGGCAAATGATAAACATAATATGGAATGAATTGCCAATTAATTATCCAGGGGTTAATATTGATGAATTTCAAATTATGCCGAATCATGTCCATGGCATAATTATTCTTGTAGGGGCAGGCCCCTGTGCCTGCCCTGAAATGACAGACCACATTGATATGGATCAATCGCAAATTACAGGGCAATCACGAAAATTCGACAAAGGGCAACCACGGGGGGACAAAGGGCAACCACGGGGGGTTGCCCCTACGGCGGCGGGGTTATCATTGCCGGATGTTGTGCATCGGTTTAAATCATTGACCACGGCACGGTATATCCATGGTGTTAGACAAAAACAATGGCCGCCGTTTCCGGGTAAATTATGGCAACGCAATTATTATGAACATATTGTGCGTGATGAAAATGAATTAAACGATATCCGCAAATATATCATGGACAATCCCAGAAAATGGGATTTGGATCGGGAAAATCCCGATGCACGGTGAAATCGTAGGGTCAACCCCCTGTGGTTGCCCGATGCGTTGCCCCGATGCCTGCCCGAATAAAAATGGCAATCACGTTGAATGGGTAACCACGGGATTCAACACAATGGGCAACCACGACAATGGGCAACCACAGGGGGTTGCCCCTACACAATGAAAAATATGATCAGGCCCCGTGCCTGCCCGAATATCCCACATCCAAAAGGGAAAATAATGACCATAGTAACTACGGAACAGACATTTGAAGAGGCAATCGAAAAAAACCTTATTGAAAATGGCGGTTATGTCAAAGGGGATCCTTCTGATTTCAGCAGGGAACTGGCTTTTGATTCAAAGACAATTTTTGCATTTCTTAAGGACACTCAACCACAGTCTTGGGAAAAGCTGTCTGAAATCCATGGTTCTCAGACTGAATCCAAAATTCTGCAACGCCTTTTTAAGGAGCTGGACAACCGGGGCACACTCGATGTGCTTCGCAATGGCTTTGTAGATTACGGCGTTCGGTTTAAGATGGCCTATTTTAAACCGGCCAGCAGGCTGAATCCTGAAACGATTGCTTTATACAACAAAAACCGGCTTACCGTGATTCGTCAGGTAAAATATAGCCTTAAAAATGAAAACTCAATTGACATGCTGCTTAGTCTAAACGGCCTGCCTGTGGCGACCGTGGAGCTGAAAAACCAGTTTACCGGTCAAAATGCGGCAAATGCCAAATGGCAGTATGCTGTTGATAGAGATCCGAACGAACTGCTTTTGAAATTCAAAAAACGCGCTCTCGTGCATTTTGCCGTTGATACCGACGAAGCTTACATGACGACTCGGCTTGAAGGCAAAGCCACCCGCTATCTTCCTTTTAATCAGGGCTACAATAAGGGCGCCGGCAATCTCCCCAATCCAAACGGCCACAAAACCGCCTATTTATGGAAATATGTCTGGGCCAAAGATAGCTGGATGGATATCATAGGCTCCTTTCTTCTTTTGCACACTGATGAATATAAGGTTGACGGAAAAATATTTAAAAAAGAAAAACTCATATTCCCCAGGTTCCATCAATTGGATGTTGTCAGAAAACTGGCGCAGGATGCCAGGCAAAAAGGCCAGGGTAATAATTATCTGATTCAGCATTCAGCAGGCAGCGGCAAAAGCAATTCCATTGCATGGCTGGCCTATCGGTTATCAAGTTTACATAACAATAAAGATGAAAGAATTTTTGACTCGATAATTGTTGTTACAGACAGGCTTGTTTTAGATCAGCAGCTCCAGAACACGATATACCAGTTTGAACATAAATTAGGGGTTGTACAAAAAATCGACAAGGATTCCACCCAGCTTGCCTTGGCCTTAACCGCCGGAATCAATATAATTATCACCACTCTTCAAAAATTTCCTTTTGTACTTGATAAAATCGGAGAGCTTCCCAAAAGAAACTACGCCATAATCGTGGATGAAGCCCACAGCTCCCAGGGAGGCGAGGCTTCAAAAAAGATGAAAGAAACCTTAACGGTTATTGATATGGACGGTGAAATCAAGAGTGAAACGCCTGGATATGGCAAAGATCATGACATCGAAGATGAGATAAGAAGCTCAATGCTGGCGCGAGGCAAACAGCCCAACCTTGCTTTTTTCGCATTTACCGCAACGCCAAAGGCAAAAACTCTGGAAGTTTTTGGTCAAACCGACGATAACGGAAAACCAGCCCCTTTTCACCTTTATTCCATGAAACAGGCGATTGAAGAAAACTTTATCCTGGATGTGTTAAAATACTACACTACCTATAAGACCTATTTCAGACTGTCAAAAGCCATTGAAGATGACCCCGATATCAACAGGAAAAAGGCAAGCCGGGCGATAGCCAGGTTTCTCGCACTTCATCCCCATAACCTGGCTCAGAAAACCGAGGTTATTATTGAACATTTCCGGCAATGCGTTATGCCAAAGATAGGAGGCAAAGCAAAGGCAATGGTTGTCACTTCATCCAGACCCCATGTTATCAGGTATAAAACGGAATTCGATAAATACATTAAGGAAAAAGGATATACCGATATCAAGACGCTCGTTGCATTTACCGCTTTTACCGACAGAGATACCGGCATTTCCTATACCGAATATGAAATCAATGGATTTAAAGAAAAAGAACTGCCGGATAAATTTGCGGCTAATGAGTACCAAATCCTGCTGGTTGCGGAAAAATATCAGACAGGTTTTGATCAGCCATTGCTGCATACCATGTATGTGGATAAAAAACTGTCCGGTGTCAGGGCAGTGCAGACCCTCTCGCGTCTGAACAGAATATATCCTGGGAAAGAAGATACATTTGTTCTTGATTTTGCCAATGAAGAGCAGGAAATATTAGAAGCATTTCAGCCCTATTATGAGCAAACTACGCTTTCTTCAACAACCGATCCAAACAAACTCTATGACCTGAAAAATAAGCTCGAGGATTTTCAAATTATATGGCAGTCTGAAATAGATGCTTTTACCAAAGTCTTTTTTAGACCACGAAAACTTCGTAGCGCAAAAGATCATGCCATGCTTAATTCTTTCATTGATCCTGCGGTTGACCGCTATAAGGTCATGAAAGACGAAGAGGAACAGGAAGATTTCAAACATACTCTTACCGTTTTTATTCGGCTCTATTCTTTTTTATCCCAGATCATGCCGTTTGCGGATATGGAATTGGAAAAGTTTTACGCATACGCCCGCCTTCTTCTCAACAAGCTGCCAAAGCAAGATGTTTCGGATAGATTCAAAATCAACGATGAAGTAGCCCTCGAATACTACAGACTCCAAAAAATCAAAGAAGGCACAATTGTCCTCGAAAAAGACAGCGGAAGTGAGCTTCATCCAATAATGGAGGCAGGAACAAAAAAAGAAAAAGAAGAATTAGCCAGGCTTTCGGAGATCATTGAAATCTTAAACGATAAATTTGGGACAGATTTTACTGATGCTGACAAATATTTCTTTGCTCAGATTGAAGAGGAACTTATTGCAGATGAAAAATTATCGGAGCAGGCAAGAAACAACAAAATTGACAATTTTAAATTCGGTTTTGAAGATATGTTTATGAATAAATTAATTGAAAAAATGGACAGCAATCAGGATATATTTGCAAAAATCATGGACGATAAATCCTTTGGTGATATTGTGAAGGAATGGATGTTGTATAAAGTTTATAACAGATTGAATGAAATGCAATCGTAGGGGCGAATCTTGTATTCGCCCGACATATGATCGCTTGATACCAATTTGGGGCAAACATGGCGAATACAAGATTCGCCCCTACATATAACACCATGACATACAAATGTTTTTATAGATGATTATGAAGAATATCAAAGACCTGCCTGCCCACAACCGCCCCCGTGAAAAATTGAAGGAAAGAGGCGCATCCGCTTTAACCGACGAAGAACTGGTGGCCGCTATTCTTGGGCGGGGTGTGGAGGGCCAGGATCTCGGCACTATATCCCGCAGGGTTGCCAAACTCATCCAAAAGCACAAGGAAAACTTATCAGTTGACCATCTTATAGCGGTGCGTGGAGTGGGCCTTGCAAAAGCCGCGCAGATTTTATCTGCCTTTGAACTGGCAAGGCGGCACCTGATTAAAGATACTGTAAAAATAACAAGGGCCCAGGATGTAATACCGCTTTTGACTGATATTGCCGATAAAAAGCAGGAGCATTTTGTCTGCATTTCCCTTAATGGTGCTCATGAAGTGATTAAAAAAAGGATTGTCACCATCGGTCTGGTTGATCGTAGCCAGGTTCATCCACGTGAAGTTTATGCGGATGTCATATCTGATCGTGCCGCCGCTGTCATCTTTGCCCATAACCATCCATCTGGCGATCTCAAACCCAGCAACAGTGACTTGAAAATCCACGAACAGTTGACCGAGGCAGGAAAGATTCTTGGGATACGAATTATAGATCACCTCATTGTCACCCGGAAGGGATATTACAGCTTTCAGGAAGCAGGCTTGATTGCTTGATGAAGAGGAATTTTTTTTCACGAGTATAAAAGATCAACAGACCGGACTCCGCTCAAATTCTTCTTGACATTGATGCAGCTTTTTACATATTGTAATGAAAAGTTACACGATGCCCCAAGGGGCTTAATAGAGAATCCCGTGCAAAACGGGAGCGGGCCCGCCGCTGTAATCGGGGACGAACGCCGCAATGGATAGCCACTTCCTGGCTAAAAACCGGGAGGGAAGGCGCGGCAAGTAGGATGATCCGAGAGCCAGAAGACCTGTCTGTAACACATATATATGCAGTGCCTATATTTAGCGCCTTCGTGGACAGAGGTGTTGATTGAGAATTTTGTGGATAAAAAAAGGGATATCCCCAAACTCATAATTTGAGTTTGGGGATTTTTTTTTGGGGAAAAGGCGGTACAAAATTGACTTTGCCAGCTAACATATCAATAAACATTTTTTATCTTGCTGCTGTTTTCTATGCAGCAAGCTTGATTGTACTCCCATTGCCGAAAAAAGCATGGTCTGTATTCTTTCTGTGTCTTGGCCTTGCTGCAAATCTTGTTTCTACTATCATCCGGCATCTCTCTATTTGGCCGCTCCTTCCCATGTATGCAGAACCTTTTTTTCTGCCAGGTTGTATAGCCATGATGGCAGTTGTTATTATTTGCTTCAAAAAAACTGAACAGGGTCTTTATATTATTCCTCTGATTATCATCTTTGCATTGATCGGGGTCTTTTTCCCCAACGATTTTTATCTCCCTATTCTACAATCAAGAACCATATTTTCCCATATTTTCTTTTTGTTCACAACTATCGCCCATGCATGTTTCGGTGCAGGGGCTGTTCTGGCGCTTTTGTTTATTTTTCGAAAAGACAAAGGAGAGCGTCCTGTTTTTTCAAGGTTTATCATCTGGGGCTTTTCTTGTTATTCACTCGCCCTTTTTTCCGTTCAGGTCTGGTCATATCTGGGCTGGTCAAGCCCTGTGGTGTGGACCAACTATATCCTTACTTCATCGGCCGCCACATGGTTTTATTACGCATGTTTTTTCCATCTTCACCTTTTAAAAAGATGGAGGGTAGAGCATAGAGCCGCTTTTGTCGTGGCTGGATTTGTTCTGGTATTTTTCTTTAATTATCTTCCTGAAACAGGAGTGTTTAGGATGCCGGTGTTGATATGGTAGCTATTAAAAATATATGGAAGTTTTTTGGAAGTTCAACCCTTACCGTCTTTATCCTTTTGGCTGTTGTGCTTGTTTTTGAGATCGGTTTTTTCTTGTTTCGTTCTCATCCATCGGTATTTTCGCCCCTTGACAGGCTTATGCTTTTTGAATGGTTGAGAACTTACGGTCTTGAGTCAATTACGGTTACATGGTGGTTTTTTGTGGTCCTTTTTCTTCTTTTTATGCTGACTCTCAATACTGTTGTGTGCACTGTTGATAGCGTTATTGTGCTTATAAAAAGACGTGGAAAGTTTTCCAGTACCCTTACTTTTTTGCTGAAATTTGCGCCTCATGTGATGCATGTTGCTTTTGTTCTCCTTCTATTGGGGCATTTCACATGTTATGCGACCGGCTTTAATTTGTTTAACAATATCCTGAGACAGGGGATAGTTATGAATGTTCCGCATTCTGATTTGCAGTTGAGCCTCGAAAAATTGAAGGTGAAATTTTATAAAAGCGAGGATGCTCCTCTCCCTGATTTTGCAGGAAAAGCGCGGGATGTTGTTGCCGATATCCTGATTATTGATTCCGCCAACAATAATTTCAAACATGGAGTAAAAAAGAAAATTTCTATAAACAGGCCTGCTTTTTACCAGGGTGTCAGCTTTCATTTGAAGGACTTCTATCCTCGAAATGAATCAAATAAAGGTGTTCCCTACGTTAATCTGATTATCCGAAAAGATCCGGGAATTAGAATTCTTGCATTGGGAACAATTCTTTTTACCATAGGGCTTTTTATGTACCTGTTTCAGACCACGCATTTAAATCTGAGAAAAAACCGTATCAAATGAGCATCCCATGATTATTCAAATGCAACTGTTCGCGCTGAAAGCGCGGTCAGGGTAAAAATTTTTCGACCTGTGCTTTTAGCCATTAGCGTTTAGCCGTTAGCATTGAAAAGGAATGGAAATGAGAGATTTTAAAGAACTTAATCAACAGATTGATGAGGTAAAGAGGATGTTAAACAGTTTTATCCAAAAGCTAATGGCTAAAAGCTAACCGCACATGTCGAACAATTTGCGGGAAAAGGAGAAGGATTTGTGAAAAAATCGAGCCTGTTTTCTACGTTGACATGGATTTTGCTGAGTCTTTTCATTGTCATGATTTTTTCCGGCTGTGGTTCGGAGTTTCAGCATTTTGGAGAATTCAGCATTCAAGATATTGAAAACGGATGCAAAAAGGTAACCGATGGTCTGGGGAGAACCCTGGTGCTGGTTCCAAGAGGCCAAAACGCGCCTGATGGTTATGAAAAAAATCAAGTCATCAAGATACCCGTTAAAAAAGCCGTGGTTTACTTGAGTAGTGATGTTGCGCTCTTAAAAGCCATTGGAGCGCTGGATAGCGTTGCAGGTGTCACAAAAAAGAAGGAAGACTGGACCATTCCTGAAATCAAGCACGGGATGGAAAATGGAAAAGTGGTTTACCTCGGTGAATACACTTCTGTTGATTTTGAAAGGTTGAAGGTTTTAGATCCTGATATTGTTTTTGCATGGGACGAAAGCGCAATTCCGATGCTTACAGAACTTGATATTCCATGTGTTATCACTACCACAAAGATTGCCAAGGATCTAAAAACCAGGATGTACTTTATCAGGTTTCTGGCCGCATTTTACGACAAAGAAAAAGAAGCTGACCATTTTATAGCACGGGTGTCAAAGACAATTGATAAAATCGCAAAAAAGACAGCAGGGGTTAAAATAAAACCAAAAGTAATATGGGGAGATATCTATGAAAAACGGGTTTTGGTGGAGCCCATAAACTCCAGCCCTGCCGAAATAATTCTTCTTGCCGGAGGCGAGTATCTGTTTGATGATGTTAAAGGGGCGGCCTGACTGGAGATTACACTGGAAAAGTTTTTTTTCAGCGGACAGAACGCGAACATCCTTTTTACCTATAGAGGGCCGAAGACAGGGATCACTTCAAAAGAGAAGCTGGCAAATGCAACACAGATGCTGGCAAACATTAAACCCATGAAAGACGGGAAAATTTTTTGTCCTTTGCCGCATTATTCCCAGTCCGCAGACAAGCTGGACGAGATTATTGAAGAGGTGGCCGCTATTCTTCACCCTGAACTTTTTGCAGGGCACAAAAACAAATATTTTATGGAGCTTCCCGAAAGATAATTTATGAGCATATCATCAATAATTCAACAAAATAAGAGACAAATATTATTCGGGCTTTTTTCTTTGCTTTTATTTACTTCCTTTACTTTGAATATCGTTACCGGATCAGTTGATATTAACTTTTTCGATATATTCAGGATTATTTTTCAACACATTACGGATTCCACGAATGGCTTTATTGTCTGGAAAATACGCATCCCCCGAAGTATCGCGGCAGTTTTGGGCGGAGCGTATCTGGCGACATCCGGCCTACTTTTGCAGGTTTT
>JAJSZP010000064.1 GCA_030262775.1 Deltaproteobacteria bacterium
TTTGACAGTAAAATAGCTTTTGTATCCACAAGTTCCGGGAACAAAAATATATACTTATGTGAATTTGACGGACATAATCCTGAACAATTGACCTATAATAAATCTATAGCGCTTTCTCCTGCATGGTCATCAGATGCAAAATGGATAGCTTATACGTCTTACTCAAAGGGAAAACCTGATCTTTATATAAAACACCTGAAAGATAAACATGGCGCCATAGTAGCCAAAAAAGGGATTAATATTACACCTGCATGGGTGCCTGGCAATTTTTCTCTGGCTGCAACTCTTTCGTTTTCAGGTGACTCGGAAATTTATCTGTTGACCGGAACAGGAAAAATTATTAAGAAATTAACAAACAACTGGGGGATTGATGTATCTCCAACGTTTTCTCCGGATGGCGACAAAATGGCATTTGTCTCAAACAGGTCCGGTTCTCCCCAGATTTATATAATGGATTTAGATTCCGGGCAGGTAAAAAGATTGACGTTTCAAGGAAGATACAATACATGCCCGAACTGGTCTCCCAGAGGTGATAAAATAGCATATGCAGGCATGGGAAATGGACAGATCAATATTTATACAATAGATGTTGATGGAAAAAGCCCTGCATTACAATTAACACACGACTCAGGAAACAATGAGTCTCCCACATGGTCGCCGGATGGAAGTCTCATTGCATTTAGTTCAACTCGTGAAGGGCCTTGCAGAATCTATGTTATGACTGCTTATGGAACTGACCAGAGGTGCCTGCTTGCCTTGCCCGGTGAGCAGACAGATCCTGAATGGTCACCAAGAGTTATTGATAACTAAAACAATAATGTATGCCAAAAGGAGGAAAAAATGAAAAAAAAGTTGTGGATATGCCTATCTCTTTTATTAGTAATTCCGGGACTGATGATTGTCACTTCCTGTGCAAAAAAGACAGTTATGGCTGACCTTGCTCAAATTCAGGAAGACGAAGCAGCAAAACTGGCTGCTGAAAAAGCAAAACTGGCTGCTGAAAAAGCAAAGCAGGAAGAAATCACAAGACAACGCTCTTTAGATGAAAAGCGTCGTATAGAGGAAGCTGCAAGGCATAAGATAATTGCAGCCAGAAACTTATTTATGAATGAAGATATTTACTTTGATTTTGACATGTCTGATCTTAAACCTGAAACTCAGAAAATTTTAAAAGGAAAAGCCGAATGGCTGAGAAATAATCCCGGTGAATCAGTTATTATTGAGGGACATTGTGATGAGCGCGGGACAAACGAGTACAACCTTGCCCTTGGCGACAGGCGTGCCCAAAGCGCAAAGAATTTCCTGATCAATCTGGGCATTGCAGAGTCCAGTTTAACAACAATCAGCTATGGCGAAGAACGTCCTGCCGATCCCCGGCACAATGAAACAGCATGGTCAAAAAACAGGCGCGATCACTTTGTCTTAGAGTAGTTGATCGGCGACATGGTTCTTTCAGAAAGCAAGTGATATCGGCCGATAAGATTATGGTTTCTTAAGCAGCGCAAGGATAGAGGTCTTAACTTTACTGAAATTGTGTAAAAAGGAGGAAAGAGCATGATGAAAAAGATAATTCTTGCTGGATTACTTATGGTCGCATTAAGCCTGCCGTCTATTGGCTTGGCAGCCACTGTCGGCAACATCGCCGAGACCCAGGGTGCCTTGGGACAATTTTCCCTGGGGCTGGAGCATGACGGGGTCTTTGACAGGGATCTGGACTGGAAAAGCGGTTCACTGACTATGACGGGTCCAGGTGGAACATATACTGAATCTTTCCCTTACCCTGGGGATATAGCATAGATGATATGGAGGTAGACTCCAACCGCGTCTTTTTAAAGAGCGCCCTGGGGCTTCATCCGAATGTGGACATCTTCGTGAAACTCGGAATGGCAAGTGCAAATTGGGAAGCCAAGTATAAAGAGCCAGTGTATCCTGATGAAAAGCTTGAGTTCGAAGATGACTGGGACTTTGCCTGGGGTGTTGGAGCGAAGGTAAAAATCTTTGAGACACCAGGGGGGCTCAGGTTTATGGGGGATGCCCAGTATCTGAGTTATAAGGTAGATGGAGATTTCGAAACAGGTGGAAAAGACTTTGATCAGGAGATATTAGAAGAACTTCGGTTGGACTCGGGGGACCCGAACGCGACCTTCTCAGGAGCCTCAGAGGTTGAAATCAAGGAGTGGCAGGTCGCGCTGTATGTGAATCAGACCTTTGGCAACTTCAGTCCCTATGCCGGTGTCAAATATTCTGAATGTGATGTAGACGTTGAATTCAAGGGAAGCGGGCAAGCTTTTGGAAACCCTTTTTCGCTTAAAATTGAAGGGGATGCTGAGGCGGATAACAACTTCGGTATCTTCCTGGGTACAGATATCTACATCATACCCAACCAATTGAGCCTGAACCTTGAAGTGAGGTTCATAGACGAAACCGCTGGCACTTTCGGACTGAGCTATAGGTTCTGATGTTAAAGAGGCTATCTCCTGAAGGCTTGCCTGGCAGTTTGAGTCGGGCGTGAAAAGGCTGATGCCTTTTCACGCCGCAAACGCAGCCATATGGGTAAAGGGCTGAATAGAATTTCAACCCTTTACCTTCTAAGTAATTTTTGAAAAGGGCTTTATCTTTGTAATGAAATATTCAGTTTTATTTTTATTGATATTTTTTAATATGTTATATGGCTGCGCAATGCATGATGACATTGTTGCGCTTGAAAACCGCATGTCTTTCATAGAACAGCGCGATACAAAGTCAAAAGAATATAATAAAGAGCTGAAATCCGGGCTGGAAGAAAAGGGACAGGCACTTAGAAATCAATCTGCCGAAATGCATGCGATGTACGATCAGTTGAAAGCTGAAATGCAGCTCATAAGCGGAAAAATTGACGAAACTGATTACTTATTAAAACAAAAACTGTCCGATTCAGATAAAATAACCGAAAACCGGCTGGAAAGAATAGAGAAAGCTGCCGGGTTAAATAAAAAACGCCTAACACGCTTGGAACAGTACCTCAATTTTGAATCAGATAAAAATGATCTGAAAATAAAATCAAAACCCCAATCCAGGCAAAAGCTTTCAGAAAATGAATTATACACGGTGTCTAAACAGGCATTTGATGCAGGAGACTTTGAGACTGCCCGCAAGGGCTTTAAAAATTTAATAAATAAATTTCCAAAGTCGGCACATGCAGATAATGCCCAGTTCTGGATAGGTGAAATTTACTATAATGAAAAATGGTATGAAAAAGCTATACTTGAATATCAGAAGGTTATAGAAAAATATCCAAAAGGGAATAAAGTGCCGGCTTCTCTTCTAAAGCAGGGATTTGCATTCCTTAATCTTGGAGACAAAGCAAATGCTCGCCTTATATTGAAAAAACTTGTCAAAAAATATTCCAGGTCTACTGAAGCTAAGATAGCGACAAAGAAATTAAAGAAACTATAGGCGTAACCGTTCCTTAACAGTTTACGGTTAAAATGCTTCAGTCTTCGCATAGTTCATTGAACCTAAGTTTGTTACTATTTCCAGTATGATAAAGGTCATCGGTATAGATCCAGGCCTGGCTGCAACGGGCATCGGCATTGTAAAAGGAACGGGATTTAAAGTTGATGGCTTTTCATATGGCAGTATTAATACTTCAAAAAACATTTCTTTGCCGACCCGTCTTGACCAAATCTTTTCTAAACTTACCCTGATTTTGAAGGATGAAAAACCGGATCTAATGGTTGTAGAAGATGTTTTTTCTATGGAAAAGTATCCAAAATCCGGAATTATACTGGGAAAGGTTTCAGGTGTTGTCCTTCTTGCCGGAAGCCGGGCTGACGTGCCTTTAATTGAGATTCCGGTTCGTGAAGCAAAACAGGTTTTGACTGGAAATGGCAATGCAACTAAAATGCAGCTTGAAAAAGCTGTAAGACACTTAGTTGGCTTAACAGCTCCTATCAGACCTTACCATGCATCCGATGCTTTGAGCCTGGCGCTTATAGGCTTGTTTCGTTACAAAAAATGCATCGGCAAAAGTTTACGGGGCAAAGCGGAGCATCTGTGATAAGTTATATTGAAGGAAAACTATTAAAAAAAGAAGAGGAGCGGATAACTATTCTTGCTAATCATATAGGATATGAAATCCTGCTGCCTGCAGTAGTGATGGACACTCTTAAAACAAAGACAGCGGGAGAAGAAATATCTTTTTATATTTACTATCACCAGACTGAACGACAGCCAAAACCTGTTTTAATTGGTTTTAATCTGGAAATCGAAAAAGAATTCTTTCAGCATTTTATTTCTGTTGAAGATATAGGTCCGCTTAAAGCGGTCAAAGCGCTTAATATTCCCGTCCGTGAAATAGCAAATGCCATTGAGTCAAAAGATTCGGCTAAACTTAAACAATTAAAAGGCATTGGAACAAGAACAGCCCAAAAAATTATTGCTTCACTTAAGGGAAAGGTAGATAAATTCGCTTTAATTACCAAAGACGAGCCGGAAGAAATACAGATTATGGAAAATATTTCAAAACAAATGCTGGATGTGCTGGTTTCTCAGCTTGGTCACAAAACCAACGATGCAAAACATATGATTGCTAAAGCAATGAAACGTAACAAAACGATTTCTACATTTGAAGAACTTTTTGAAGAAGTATATCGTGGGACAAAAAGTCCATGACTGATGATATCCTGAAATATTCTTCAGAGAAACAGGGAATAGTTACAGGAACAAGTCTGCCCGTTGATGAAGAACCGGCGATTAAGTCTTTACGCCCTGAATATCTGGACGATTACATTGGACAGGCCGAAGTAATTGAAACTCTCAAAATCGCGATCCAGGCAGCCATGCAGCGCAATGAACCGATTGACCACGTGCTTTTTCATGGACCGCCAGGCCTTGGTAAAACCACACTTGCGCATATTATTGCCAATGAGATGGGAAGTAATCTTACAGTTACTTCCGGGCCCGCGCTTGAAAAAGGCGGAGACCTGATAGGCATTCTAACTAATTTAGAGGATGAAAGTATCCTGTTTATAGATGAAATACATAGAATGCCAAAAATTGTAGAGGAATTCCTGTATCCTGCTATGGAGGATTTTGCCGTTGATTTTGTTTTCGACAAAGGAATACATGCCAGAAGTCACAGATACCATCTGAAGCCATTTGCTGTAATCGGCGCAACCACAAGAGTAGGGCTGTTGTCCGCACCGCTCAGGGATCGGTTCGGCATTTTTAGGAGTTTTGATTTTTATGGCGTAAGCGACCTGGTAAAAATCACCAAACGTTCTGCAGGCTTGCTTAATGTCCATATAGATAATGATGGCGCTGTAGAGCTTTCAAAACGTTCAAGAGGAACCCCAAGAATCGTTAATCGCCTGTTAAAAAGGGTAAGAGATTATGCACAAGTCCGATCAGATGGTAAAATTACAAAAAAAAACGTGGAGGCAGCCCTGCATTTGGAGGGGGTTGATGATAAGGGGCTTACCGATCTTGACCGTCGTTATATGAAAACAATAATTGAATTCTATAACGGAGGTCCTGTTGGAATTGAAGCAATTGCCGCGACACTTTTAGAAGAGACAGATACGCTTGTGGACGTTGTTGAGCCGTATCTTTTAAAAATTGGAATAATTATAAGAACCTCTTCCGGTAGAAAGGCCTCAAAAAAAGCATACAGACATCTTGGATTGGAAAATAACTAACAGATAGTTATGTCTATAATTACTCTACTTACAGATTTTGGGCTAAATGATGAATATGTAGGCACAATGAAGGGCGTTATTTTTTCCGTCAATCCATCCGCTGTTCTTGTTGATATAACACACAATATTGATCCACATGACATAATTCAAGCTGCTTTCACAATAAAAGCTTCATACAAGTTTTTTCCCAAAGGCACTGTGCACGTTGTGATTGTAGATCCAGGAGTCGGTGGGAGCCGTGCAATAATAGCTCTTGAAACAGCAGGCCATATTTTTATAGCTCCTGACAACGGTATTTTAACGCTGCTTGTTGAAGAAAATAATATTGCCGAAATAATTAGAGTTGATAATAAAAAATTCTTTCTTGAACCAGTAAGCCTAACTTTTCATGGCCGAGATATTTTTGCTCCAGTCAGCGCCCATATTTCATCCGGCATCAAAATAGATAATATAGGAACGCCGATAAATAAAACCGACCTGGTAAAATTGAGTATCCCGAAACCAGGGATTTCAGATAAAGGCGAACTTGTTGGGACAATTGTCTCTATCGACCGATTTGGGAATTTGATTACAAATATAGATTCCAATTGCCTTGAAAATTTTTGCAGACCGAATGCCGGGAAAAAACCTGAAATCAGGATTAACAATAACAAAATAAGCGGCTTGTCAGAAAGTTATGAAAACAGTGCCCTCAACAGTCCGCTTGTTATTATAGGCAGCCGCGGATATCTTGAAATAGCCGTAAATTGCTACAGCGCAAAAAAATATTTTAAAGCTGAAAAAGGAAATACTATTACGGTAAGTATAGACATGAAAATATGACCATCTGCGCGTTGCTCTTTTTGATGATAGTTAATTGGTTTTCAAAAGATAATTCCCGTCTGATTTTCTTCCCTTTTCCTGTATTTCATCCCTGTTTCATACAGACAACTCTCTTTGCCTGCCAACAGAAATACGTAAATTAGCAAAAAAGATTTGATGGTAGATCCATTTGTTATAAGAAGCAAATTCTTCATCTGAATGCGATAGAGCCTCAAAAACCGAATATCCCCGTTCTTCCATATCCACAAGCAAACGCAGCCCCCGCATTACAAGATCATCACTGTAAAAGAATATATTAAAGTTTGTAAACCTCTCCCTTATTTCATAATGAAGGGACATTATTCCATCCAGAATAATCACCTCGCCAGGACTTATTGATTTAAAACCACTGTGTTTGCCTGTTCTGTGATCATAAAGAGGCAGGTTGATTTCTCGACCAGCATAGACAAGTTCTTTCATTGTTTCAATTAATAACGGCATGTCGGTAGATTCCGGATTATATCCACTTAATTTCCTGTCCTGCCTTGCTTTACGATCCAGTAGAAAACCGTCAAGAGGTATATGCACAGTATTTATCCGGCAATCGTTCAGATATTTTTCCAGATTTTCGCAAAACGTTGTTTTACCTAATGCAGCAGCTCCGGATACTGCAAAAACAAAATCAATTATGGGTGCATACTTTTCTTTTTTATTAACAACATTTCTTTTTATACACTTTTGAAGAATGTATTTGTTGATATCCAAGTTTTTATCCATATTTAACCAGTCTGGTTTTGCCGGGTGCAAGTTTTATCTTTTTTCCTGTTATGTTTAATAAAACCTGAGTATTTCCTTTCCCTTCATATGTAACTTTTATTGTTTTTCTCGTGAATTCAAAATAATACCATTTCTTTTTATGACATATTCTAAAAGCAAGACTGCTCCAGTGTTCAGGCATGTGTGGATTTATTCCAGGGATTTCGCTGCCAAGATCTATTCCCGCAAAATATCTCATAACAACGTCAAGTGTGCCTGCCATTACGCCGCAATGTATCCCTTCAAGCGTAGTGCCTCCCTGCGTATCAAATATGTCGCTTTTCAACGCTTCCATGAACCATTCCCATGGTGTGTCTGATGCGTGGGTATAACTTGAAATTACGGCGTGCACTACTTTGCTGAGCGTAGATCCGTGACTTGTTCTCTTTTCGTAGTAATCATAGTTGTTTTTTAAAAATTCAACAGCGTCATCAACCTTGTATCCCAGTTGTCTAAATATGCGGCCGATTTCATCAGGTGAAAGCACATAAAACATCATAAGGGTGTCAGCTTGTTTTGACACCTTATAAAAGTCCGGCGAATCTCCTTCGGCTCTCAAAATTCGATCCAATCGGTGTATCTCGCCGTATTTTTCACGATATTGATTCCAGTTAAATTCTTTCAAGTCCATATAACCGTCGAACTGGCTGATTACGTTTTTATCTGATAAGACGACGTTCATCTGGTTTGTGATCTTTTGCCATTTTTCTATCTCGCTGTATTTAAAACCTGTCTTGCGAGACAGGTTTTCGAGTGTTTTTTGTCCAAGCCCTTCTATAAGTTCAACAGCTTTTCCAAGAAGCCATACTGCCATAACATTCGTATATGCGTTGTCCTTTATTCCATCTTCCTCAGAATCAGGGAGTTTTTCATGAAACTCGTCAGGCCCCATTACTCCTGAAATATGATATCTGTTCGAGGTTTCGCTATATTTTGCTATACTCGCCCAGAAACGGGCAATTTGAAGCATAATTTCTGCGCCGTAATTTTCGAGGAACTTTCTGTCATTCGTGTCTGAAACATATCTCCATACATTGTAAAACACGGCAATTGAGACGTGCCTTTGCCTTCTGCTCAAATCAGGTCCCCATGAACCGTCTTTGGGATTATAATGAACCTCCTGGGTTTCCTCGCTTCCATCATCTGCAGTCTGCCATGGAAACATGGCGCCATTGTATCCGTTTTGTTTCGCATAGTTAATTGCAGCGTCAAGGCGTCTGTACCTGTACATTAAAAATGAGCGTGAGATTTCAGGAAAGTGGAGATTATAAAAAGGCAGAATGTAAAGCTCATCCCAGAATACATGTCCCCTGTATGCTTCTCCGTGCAGTCCTCTTGCAGTTATTCCCGCATCTATATTTTTGTTGTGTAAAGACGCTGCAACAAGCATGTGATACGTGTGAAGGCGGACTATCTTTTGCGCAAGTCTGTCACCGGTAATTTTGATGTCTGCTTTATTCCAGAGCGACTTCCATGCCTTTTTGTGAGGAACGTATATATCTTTAAAGGTCTTGATTTTTGTTAAAATTTCCGTGGCGGATTTTTTGGGATTTGAGATGTTCTTGTCAAGTGATGTATAAACACTGACGAGTTTTTCAACAGTATATGTATTGTTTTCAATGGCATCTATATTTATTTCTTCGGTTATGCCTGCTTTTTGCTGCAAAATATTTTTACTGACGGACATCGGTTTTTTGTTTTTATATACATTTGTCCTTGAGCCCATAACGACCTGGTATTTTGAACGAATAGTTTGAACGTGCAGAAAAATCGAACCCTCTGCCTTGCCACAGGATACGCCTGCAAGATGTTTTGAATGCAGTTCGCGGTAGCGGGCAACGCCGTCATTAATAATATTACCGTCAATAGAGGATCGTATGGTAATCGTTTCTGAATAGTTGACAGGTGTAATATCATATTCTATAGCGCAAACATGGGGAATTGCCATACTTGCAAGCCTTTTGCTGTGAATTCTTGTAATTCTGCCAAGTCCGTCCTTGCATACTATAGATCGTTTCACTACACCCTCTTTCATGTTGAGGGAGTGGTTGTAACTTATAAGTTCCATTTTTAACGGACTGATAAAATTTCCGTTTCCGACCGCAAATTCAATTAAAAGCCAGTTCGGGCAATTTACAAAGTCGTTGTTGTATATATTTTTACCATGAATCTTTGTGGCCGGCTTGTTGTATATTCCGGCGATATATGTTCCCGGATAGTGGGTTTCGGAAGCTTTTTCTCCTTCAAAGCAGCCCCTTGTGCCAAGATAGCCATTCCCGACCGTTGTGAGCGTCTCTCTTAACTTTTCATCTTCAGGATCAAAGCCCTTATAGGCAAGATTCCAGCCGTCTTCCTCAACTGAGAGCTCAAACCAGTCTTTTATTTCTTTGATGCTTATTTCAGAAAGATCCTGGATTACAATGTCAGCGCCGTGTTGTTTAAGCGTCTCGCCTGTGTTGTTTCGGTCTATTCCCAGTGTCAGGCCGAAATTTCCTTTTCTGCCTGCCTGGACTCCGGAAACTGCGTCTTCAACAACCATGCACTCTCCTGGCATCAGGCCAAGGTTTTTTGAAGCTGTAATAAATATGTCCGGATCGGGTTTCCCTTTCAGATTAAGCTGTTGTGATACTTCACCATCGACGCGTGTTTCAAAAAGGTCTTCGATTTCTGCAAGTTGTAAAATCAACTTACAGTTACGGCTGGAAGATGCTACGCCGACTTTAATGCCTTTTTTCTTCAGGCCCTTAATAAATTTTATTGATGTTTCGAATATGTCGGGGCCTTCACGACGTAAAATATTTTGAAAGTCAATGTTTTTTTTGTTTCCCATTCCGCAAACAGTTTCCCTGTCCGGAGGATCGCTATATTCTCCAAATGGAAATTCAATACCCCTTGATTTTAAAAAACTCTTTACGCCTTCCATTCTCGGCTTGCCGTCAACATATTGCAGGTAGTCATTTTCCGGATCAAAAGGGATAAAAGGTTTGTTTTCCCTTTTGGCAATTTTTTTTAAAAAAACGTTAAACATGCTTTCCCAGGCAAGTGCATGCACACGAGCTGTTCCTGTTACTACTCCGTCAAGATCAAAAATTGCGCCTTTGAATTTGGTTGAAACCATTTTTACCCCTTTTTCTTTCTATCAGCTTGCAACAATTCTAATTATAGCCTGTTATTCACCACGAAGCACACGAAGAACGCGAAGTAGATCTTGTTATTTTCTTATTTCTTCGTGATCTTCGTGTGCTTCGTGTGCTTCGTGTGCTTCGTGTGCTTCGTGTGCTTCGTGTGCTTCGTGGTATTCCATTTCTTTTGATCTGCAAAAATTATTCCATAATTAGAATTGCTGATCAGCTTGTAAAAACACAAAATTTCTATAATAACCCCAGAATTGTGACAAGTATGTCAGGTTCCGTCACGATTAAAGAATTTTTGCATGTATCTTTAACTTTTGTAGATAGAGCTCTATCTTTTGTGACAAAAACAGTCCATGTATCAGACGTTTTCTCCATAGCAGCTTCTATTAACAGAACATCGGAAGATGTATCTCCGCAAATAAGATGCGGCCCTTGTTTCATATTGAGATCTAATGCATCATCAAGATATTTTACAGCGTCCGCCTTGTCAAAATCTTTGGCGCCCGACAACGAGTCTTCAATTGTAAGTATTATCTCAATATCAAGACCGGTATCTTCAATTCTGAAATTTTCTTGCCCGGGATCTATTTCTTGAACAATCTGCCTGATCTTTTCTAAAAATTCTTCTGATTCAGGTTCAGGTATTGACTTTCGGATATTCTGGCGAGCAACGGTTGTCTGTCCGAATTTAAACTGAAGGCCTGATCCGATCATGGAAAATTTTTCAAAAACAGGCTCTTTTACAAGTTTGAGCAGCCTTTTGTTAAGGTTGTTTAAAAGCTCCTGCTTTTTTTCTTCAATAGGATAAATCTTTCGTTCTCCGCTAAGATCAATACATTCCCTTCCCTTTGAAGCCGCATAAATAAAAGTTTTGTCCGGGTTTACGCAGACATCAAGAATACCCGGGCCACTTAGCGGGGCCGAAGTTATAATTATGGAATTTATGGTTTTTTCTCTGGCAAAACGGGTAAGAAAAACAGAATTGTAAACAGATTGAACAGAAGAACAGTATCTGCCGCAATAGTTATTTATTGTCCCGTCCCTGTCAGTAATAAAGCAGTTAAATTTCAAACTCTGTAATTTTTTTACACCTTCCTCCACCTGCTTTCTGAACCCCTTGTGAAGTTTTTCAAGATGCTTGATAAACTCTTTTTCAGTATTTTCCAGAAAAAAAATATCTTTTCCAAGTTCCGAGATCTCATAAATCAACCTGGCGTCTATTTTTTTTGAGTCGTCTATGTACAGCAGCTTTAACCCATTATCAGAGCTGATCTCTTCGAGCGAGAAAAGTGCGTTTTTCAGCGATTCGATCAGGTTGCGGTCAATGGAAAGACCTGCAAATATATTTTCAACCAATTTATAACGCACAGCCCGGGTCATAGCCATCAGGTTGTAAAACTGTTTGAGTGTACGAATTTCTTGCTTTTTAATAAAAGTATGGTTCATTTTTGATCAATTCCCTTTAAAACTTTTGATAAACAGGTGGGGCGAAACTTGAGATATAAACTTAGGAGCCAGTCCGAGAATTCTCGCGACTGGCTTCTAAGGCTCAAAAATAATTATTATATCATCTATATGAAATGATTTAAAGAGGTAAATTCTAAAAGTCGCGTGGTAATTTGGAGGAAGAATGGAGGCGGCAACCAGATTCGAACTGGTGAATAGCGGTTTTGCAGACCGCTGCCTTACCACTTGGCTATGCCGCCAAAAACAAAAAATTGGAGCGGGAAACGGGATTTGAACCCGCGACTTCGACCTTGGCAAGGTCGCACTCTACCACTGAGTTACTCCCGCTCAAACATATATTTTCTAAATATTTATCTCTATATTGTCAACAATAAAATAACCTGGGAATAAATTAGTCCTGCAGAAAATCACTAAATCTCATAAAATAATCAACCCCGGACCAAATCGTCAACACCAGGGCGGGCCACAAAAAAACCATCCCTATTACATGAAAATTTATCCCAAAATAAGGATAGTGCAATAAAAGGGGTATTGTTGCGGCTATCTGAAAGCCGATTTTGTACTTGCCAAGTCTGGATGCGGAAACATCCTCTTTTTTTTCAACAATAATATTCCGAAGACCTGTTACTGCAAGCTCGCGCCCTATAATGATGCAAACCATCCACGCAGGTATCCATCCGTGAGATGAAAGCATAATAAAAGTAGACGAAACAAGGAGTTTGTCTGCAAGGGGATCCATTACTTTTCCTAAATTAGAGACAAGCCCCCTCTTTCTTGCATAAAAGCCATCAAGATAATCAGTTATAGCTGCCGCACTGAAAAGTATGGCGGCAAGAAAAGTGCAAAATCTGTTCGGGAATAAAAGGAGAACAACAATTCCAGGAATAGCTGCAATACGATATAGAGTCAATGCATTGGGATGACTTAATATTTTTTTTATATCCAGGCCTGAAAACATTAGTTTATCTGTTTAATACTTTATTTGTTGGCTTTGTTCCAGTCATCAAGAAAAGCTTTAATCCCTTTGTCGGTAAGAGGGTGTGATGCGAACTTGCTAAGCACTTTAAATGGAATGGTGGCAATATCCGCACCCATTAAGGCCGCATCAAGCACATGCAGTGGATTGCGTACGCTTGCTACAATTACCTCGGTATCAAATGCATAATTATTGAAAATTTCGACAATCTGTTCAACCAGCAAAATGCCATCATTAGAAATATCATCAAGCCTTCCTATAAAAGGACTCACATAGGTCGCCCCTGCCTTTGCCGCCATAAGTGCCTGGAGCGGCGAAAAAATAAGAGTAACATTTGTCTTTATCCCCTCTTCTGAAAGTTGACGCGTTGCCTTTATACCATCAATTGTCATGGGGATCTTTACAACAATATTTTTGTGAATACTTGCCAGATG
>JAJSZP010000065.1 GCA_030262775.1 Deltaproteobacteria bacterium
TCAGAGGTATTTTTTTATGATTGATTGCACTGTTAAATGGTTGGTAAGTTAAGACACCATCAAAAAAAAGAAGAATAGATAGGGCAAGAGAAAAATCTGGATAACATGGCAGAAAACAGCCTTTATTTGTGCCAAAAGTTTACGAAAGATAAATCTCTAAACACTTTGTTTGCAAGGATAGATCAGCCGAGCGGGAATTCCTGATGTTGATCTAACATTACTTGGCTTGTGAGCAAGAGCGGGGCGTTCGTTCCGAGCATTCTTGACGGGTGACCACAGAAAATCCCTGACTACCTGCAATATGGGGAATTTCCCATAAATGCGGTGTTCTCAAAAAGGTTAGCAAAAATGATGGAAAGAACCTGAATATTTGTATGGAGTTCTATATTCTGTTTTATGTGTAATAAGGGTTCGGCAAAAAATAACTTCACATTTTAGGTGCCGATGCATCCCGCCTGACTGCGTTGCGAACATTCTGAATATGCTTGATATTCATGCTTTTTCGCGCCTTGTCAGCCGAGTGCCTCAACACCTGAAATTGCGAACTTATTTTTTGCCGAACCCTAATGTGTAAAAATTGTGAATACTTTTTAGTAGGAAGAATCTTTATATGGTGGTGGATTTTAGTGAATTTAGGGAGATGACTTAAAATGCCTGCGATACCAGAAAGAATTTCCAGGTTCATAGACAATCTGGAAGAATCGGGTACAGATTCAGAATCAAAGCTTAAGAAAATTATAGAGAACGAATATCGGCGTAGGTTAAATAGGTACTATTTAATAGATAGGCTCCTGAAAAAGAAGTATAAGATGAGATTTGAGGAGTTCAGAGATCAAGAGTTGGTGAAGAAATTCGATTATTCTTTGGATGCCGAATCTGATTTCTGTGATTGGGAAATGGCTATTACAGGGATAGATTGCTTACAGGAAGACCTCTCTGAATTGTCGGGAACCAATAGATGAGAACTGACGGGTTAGAAAAAGAAGCTAAAAATATTTCCGTTCCTAAAGAAAATGGAACTTATTGACAAGCACAGAGGAGCAATCAAGCTGCGACTTTATGTGGAAGAGAATTTTTACATCCAGGCATATTACAATATGATAACAGGGACCACTAATTTCGTCGCCATAATTGGCAATCAAAGGATTTTTGGAAGAGACTGTGGTCAAGATGGCTGGCACAGGCATCCCTTTGATGATCCGGATTCTCATGATTGTTCTTCAGAAGGAAGAAAAGGCGTAACTCTGACCAATTTTCTCGAAGAACTTCAGGAAATCATTGAAAAAGAGAATTTGCTGTAATCTCAAAGTCGTTGAATCGGCTACCAACCTAGGAACGGGGACGAAATAACTTCCCCAACTATGCATCGCAGCTTCAGGCCGCCTTTGTCTGATCTCAAATCCCAAACATATTGAAATAGATCGCTATTCCTTCAACTTTTGTGATCTGAGATCAAACAAATTCGACCCAAATCTGTGCGCCTACTTGTGGAAGTTATTTCGTCCACGTTCCTTAAAGCGGGACACTTTCCGCCATTTTGGCTCTATGGCTGATTGAACTTACAGTTTTCGGTGGATTTGCTTCGCTTAATCCACCCTACAAACTTACGTTGGTAGCCGAACATAGTAGGGATGGATTAAGGAGCGTAAGCGACGAATCCACCAAAGCAGATGTCCCGCTTTACGTTGGTAGCCTATTTTGATCAACAGTTAACTGTAAACAGTTCCTATATCATCTCGTTAATGCATAGTTCGGACCCGCTATCAAAAGATTGTTGGTAATTGTAGATTGTATCTTCTCCATTTTGCTCCCAAAAAAAATGTTTCTTATTAAACTGTGACCATATGCCCCTAAAACCACAAGTGCATCATGCGGCACATCATAAATGTTTTGTTTAAACTTTCCTCGTTCAAACATATGCCACTCAGTCACATAACGATCCATTTCTTCCTCAAGATTTTCATTTTTGATTATCTCTTCATACGATTCCTTTGAGGCATTTTCCATCTGGGTATAAACACTCAGCGGCATTTCAGATGCTCTGCTTATACGAAATCCAAGCTTCAAGGCATTTATTGCATTTGCCGAACCACCGAAGAATACCGCAATGCTTCGCCATTTTTTAAAAACAGGGCTGGTTATAAGCACCGGAAACCTTGCGGAATTTACAATACGTCTGACTCTCGGTCCTATGTAGCCCAAACCAATCTTTGAAGACAAATCGCTTATGCTTCGAGGACAACACATAAAATCAAAATTTGTCGATATATCCGGAAGCGTTGATGCTGTAAAATTTTTTGGTTCCAGAAATCTTGCCTTGATTTTACCTTGATCAAGCAGTTCCTTTACATGTTTTAAAGTGGTTCCCGGTGAAGTTAGATAAGAATCGTCAAGATCAATCTGAACAACATCGTTTTCAAAATACATCAAAAACTTTGTGAATTCAGGCAGGTAAATAATTAGTGAAGCTCCTACTTGCTTGCAAAAGTATATAGATTGTAGCAAAGTCTCTCTTCCAAGAGGAGTATTTCTAAAAATATGGAATAGTTGAGTATGCATTATATCTCCTTAATCAATTTTTCACATATATACTTTCAGATAAATAATTTTACTGTATTATCAGTAGTCGACGTATGAACTAATACGCCTTCCACCTTCTCACCTTCTCACTTGCTCACTTTCCCACTTTACAGGTCTGTCTGAACCATCAATTCCTTGCGATAGTTATCCAATAGTGTCGCCTTTGAAATCATGCCTATAAATTTTTTGTTTGAAATGACCGGCATGGAAAAAAGCTGATTCATATCCATTTTACGCAGCACTTCAGACAGATCATCATCAAGATATATCACTTCAACGTTGGTATCCATTATCTGGCACAAAACAACTGCATCGTACATTGGCGGGTTGAAGAGATATGACCTTATATCATCCAGATGAATGATTCCCAGAAAATGGCCTGTTCTTTCATCCTCAACGGGAAAATAATTCCTGTGAGATTTTTTTACTATATTAATGAAATCCCTGAGCAGCATATTCTGTTTAACAATTATACAATCTTTTTCAAGCAGTTCCTGAACGCTCAGGTCAGATAGAACTCTCGCATCCGTGCCCGGTCTTAAAAGCTGACCTTTTTCAACCAGTTCTTTCAGGTAAAAAGAAGCTGGCTCAATATAATGGCAAAGTGTAGTAGAAACAACCGAGACTATAATAAGAGGAAGGATTGCTTCATACCCCCCTGTAATTTCAATAATAAGAAAAATTCCTGTTAGCGGAGCCTGAAGCATTCCACTAATAAGTCCAGCCATGCCTAATAAAGCAAAGCATCCTTCGTTTACCCATGAAACTGAGGGCCAAAGTAAAACAAGCCCCCGGTGATAAGTCAGACCTGCCAGGCTTCCTATAACAAGGCAGGGGGCAAATATTCCGCCGGATCCTCCCCAGCCAAGAGTCAAAGAAGTCGCAAGAATTTTTGCAAAAACAGCCAGGGTAACAATACCAAATCCCTGTGTAAATGCTCCTTCTATTATTGTTCTGACAGGATGATACCCCTCGCCAAGCACGATTGGAAGAAAAAGGCCGATTATGCCGACCGCACAACCTCCGGCAGCAGCGCGTACCCATATGGGAAAGGGAGCCTTTTTAGACACTCTGTGCATTGACCTAAGAAACCGGGTAAGAAGTACGGACACAGCCGCCGAAATTATTGCCAAACCAATACAGGCAACGATATCTAAATGATTAATATGGAATAAACGATGGCTGAAAGCAATCTGGTTCCCCTGGAGTATTCTGCTTATCTCGGTTCCTGCAACAGAAGCAATTGCTATTGGAACAATATTTACAGCTTTCCACTCTCCAAGAATTACTTCAATAGAAAAGACCATCCCTGCAATGGGAGCATTGAAAATAGAAGATATTGCGCCTGCAGCGCCGCAGCCAACAATAGTAACGCGCTGGCGGTCATTTAAAGAAAAAAGTTTTGCAATATTTGAACCAATAGCTGCTCCGCTCATAACCACAGGAGCCTCAGGGCCTGCCGAACCTCCACTGCCTATGGTAAGACAGCTTGATATCAGGCGAGAAAAACTTGAACGAAATCGCATCAGGCCGCCATAACGTGATACGCTGTAAATCACTTCAGGCACGCCGTGTCCTGCTCCTTCTTTTACCATTTTGTCCAGAAAAAGCGCAGAAAGAGCCGCCCCGATTGCAGGCATAATAAATGACCACCAATAATGACGAAAATAATGGAGCCATTCAAACATCGCAATAAGCGACCGGTTAAGCGCAACAGCCGCCAGCCCGCTGCACGTGCCTACAATAAGAGCTATCAAAATAAGAAGAAGACGGTCGTCGATGCGAAAAATGGTCCAACTTGCAGGATATCGCCAACGGCTTAAAATGCGCATATTTTCAATACCTAATTATGATCTGCCTTGTCGAGTAGATTTTCACAGTCAGCTATTTTCGATAAAAGTGAAGAAGTATCCGGATATGTTCTCAAAAATTCGACAAAGGCATCATCACGCACACAAAAAGCAAGCCTTGAAAGAAGATGTAAATGATTTTTTATAGATGTGCTTAATAAAATGAACATAACAAACACCGCTCTGTCATCAACAGCCTCAAAGGCTATCGACTTTTCAAGAAAACACGTAGTTATTAAAGAATTATCTGTTTCTTCCGGCAAGGGGGCGCGTGGATGAGGGATAGCAACGCCCTTGCCTATGCCTGTTGATGTTAAAGCTTCTCTTTCGAGCAGCCTTTCATATAGCTCTTCCTTATTTATTGACAAAACAGGCACTTTATCCACTGCCGACTTAAGAACTGTTTTAACATCATCGCCCTTAATATCATGAAAAACTCCACCAAGTTGCATTGCAGGCAGAAGATTTGTCAGCGCGAAGTTCAGTTCTTTTTTTCTTTCCTCATTTGACAAAGAAAATCGCAGGCCGTGATTAACTGCCCATTTTTCAAGAATAGACTTTTTAAATATACAGCCATTTCCGCTTCTATGTATTGGTATTCTGCCCTGACGTATCCAACGATCTACAGTGCTAACAGGAAGATCAAGGCACCTTGCCATATCATCTAAATTAAGTTTCATATTACAAATAAAAGGATAAGTGGCGGATCAAAATTACCTGTTAAATAAATTAGAAATATTTATCCTTCATTTCAAAAATGTCAAGTTTAATAAAGGCGTTAAATCCATTCATCTTAAAATTCTTACAGTATCAACAATTTTCTTCAATGATATTAATAAGTTTAGAACGCCGTTAAAAAAATATACGGGTTCGTGATCTTTTGCTTTATTTTTTATGGAAAACTGGATTATATACAAACAGATAAACTGACGGTGAGTCGATGGGCTAATATCAGCAAGTTAAGCTTTGTAGTAAAGGGTTTGTATAATTATGACTAATGTAAAAAAATCGTACGAAATGATTGCAGATTTTATTACAGGTGAAATGGTGCCGGACATCGGCGCTGAGGCGAACAGGCAGGATATTGAACTCTTTTTGGTTAACGAAAAAGGATTTTCCAAAGAAGATATTGAGGTCGATATCAATCTTGAACTTGTTATTGCGGGTGAGCCTTACAAATCGCAGATAGATCTTGTTGTATGTGTTGATGGGACAAAATATATGGCGATAAAATGCGCTGCAGCTTCATTGGGCTCAAGGGAAAGGGAAATTATTGCTGCTGCAAGACTACTTGAAAGCCATCAGATCCCTCTTTCTGTGGTTTCAGACGGTAAGGCTGCGATAGTGCTTGATACTGTTTCCGGCAAAAAGCTTGGCGAGGGTTTAAATGCTATTCCATCAAAGGATGATTTAAAAGAGAAATTAACTTCTTCAGAACTTATTCCCTTGCCAACTGAAAGGCTTGAAAAGGAAAAACTTATTTTCCGATCATATGATGTAATGAATGTAAATGTTCAACGCAATATATAAAACTATAATGTTGTGTTATACTTTTCACGGCTATAAACTGCGCTTTTTGAAACGGTCAGGATTATAAGAAAAAATTAAACCACGAAGGACACGAAGGGGCACGAAGATTAGAATTAATGCTTTTTATAATTTCTTTGTGTTCTTCGTGAGTTTCGTGGTGAAAAAAACATAATAAAAAAGTTCAGATTTTTACCGTTCACAGTATAATGACGAACGTATATTACTGGCCGGCTACTTCTTTGCCGCAGTGTTTACATATCTTTGCCCTTTTCTTGATTGTCTCAGCACAGAAAGGGCATTCCCTTGTAAAATTTTTATCGTGTATTTTTTTTATAGCTTTATCCACTTCTTTTTGAATAAGTTCATTCCCAAACTTGGCGTTTTTGATAGGTTCTATTGCATCCAGCCCTCCAATATCACCTACCATTTCAGCTGCTTTTAGCCTAACCCTTGCCGGTTCAGTGGAGTCTAAAAGCATTCTTACTATATTTACCTCATCTTTTTCCACATAACAGCCGGCAAGAATTGAAAACCCTTTCTTTATTGCCTCTTTAAGAACTTCTTGTTCCATAAGGACCTGGTCATCAATAATCTGACCTCCGCCACCATGAGGACTGAATACAGGCATAAGTTCAAATTTATCTGCGCCTGGGTAGCACATGCATCTGTAGGAAGCATGGTGTCCGACTTGTTCTTCTATATCTTCCCATCCTTTTGTGTATAAAGGGCATTCATCATTAAAACATATATAAAGGTAAGGAGCTCCCCATCCAAGCCCGTCGCTAAAGGAAATTGGCGGAACTTCCCACAGGCTCATTTCCTGGTTGCAATGAGGGCATTTTGGCTTTTCTTGAGACATTATTTTTTCTAGAACTTGTTCTTTTGTTTCCATTCGTTATTCTCCATTGTATGTATATTTTTGTCCAAATATTCTGACAACTGTGCTTCACAAATACAGTAATTATCTGTTATTGCGTAAAATAATACCCTAAGTCGTATTTATGACTTGTCAACAAATATATTAATTGATTGCGATTATTACCATCGGCCCTATCAGGAAACACGGGTTTATTTCCGAACGTATGAAATTCTATAAAGAGTGGGAATAGGGTTTATCCCAACCGCGAATATTATAATAATCCTTCAGCATAGCCTTGAGTTCTTTTTCTTTAATGCCGTGTCCTGTCTTGAGCAGTGTTTTATACAAGCGTTGCGGGAGGTTTTCATCTTCGGGTTTTAGACCTTCGCGTATATTAAATTTGCGAACTATGTTTGAAATTTCTGCCGCACTTTTTTGAAGATAAGCTTTATCTCCATTTAGTCCCGTTATTGCGTTAATTATTTGACCTATCCTTTTCCAGGGATACAGGTCTCTGTAAAATCTGCATAAAATAAGGGCATCAAACAGGGTTAGGCGATCTTCAAAGTCAACAAAGAGCTTAGCCTTTCCTTGTATAATTTCAGGATCAATCAATCCGGTTAATTCCGGATTATGAAAGGTGGCCCTTAAGTGACATGCGCCTCTGTCAGAAGTTGCAAATGCAAGTCCGCAGCCTTTTAGAACTCTGGGATCATAACCGGGCAGTTCTAAACCTTTCACATGAACAGCTATGTCTTCCATGTCCCATTCTTTTGCAGCATATTTGATTCCTCTTGCAAGGATATCACCTATATCTTTTCTTTTAGCGATTTTTTCTAAAAGATCGGCTATTGCATCCACATCCCCATAGTTTATTTCAAAATCTATCTTTTTATTTCTTGCAGCCTCTATTGTAAATCCGCAGAGATTCCCGGCCGTAATTGTATCCATTCCCATTCTGTCGCAAATATCATTTAAATAGGCAATTTCTTCAATACTGTCTATCATGCATATGCCGCCAAAGGCATAAATAGTTTCATATTCCGGCCCCTCCAGCTTAAGCCCTGCGTGACGGCCATTTAGGACAGTAGTCCTTCTACCGCATGCTATAAAGCATTTTGGACAGGCATGAGGTTTAACGCGGCATTGCTCATGAAGAGCTTCAGCGCTGATGTTTTGCCATTTGTCATAAAATCCTTCAGACCAGTATTTTGTAGGAAACGCTTTGGCCTTATTCATTATTTTGACCATACTTGGAGTTCCCCAGGATTTGTAGGTGCGAACAGAAGGGCTGTCCTTTGCTTCTGAGGCTATTTCTTTTGAAAGTTTTATTACTTTTTCTTTATCAAACAGGGATCTCCTTTTATCCCCTTTAAATACAATTGCCTTGAGCTTTTTTGAACCCATGACTGTTCCAACTCCTGTCCTTCCTGCAGAACGCCAGTAGTTGTTTTGAATGACCGCAAATCGGACAAGATTCTCCGCTGCCGGGCCGATTACTACGGAGCCGCATTTATCTTTATCCTGAGACTTGTGTCCGAATCGCTTGTTTACTGTGTCTTCGGTTTCAAATGTGTCCAGGCCCCAAATATCGCGAGCATCATGAAAGACAGCGCCTTTGGGATGAATTTCAAGAACAGAGGGCCTGTCATTTTTCCCCTTTATAACTATGGCGTCAAAACCTGTTGAATCTATAGCTTCCGGGACTTTACCTCCGGCGTAGGACTCAGAGTAGAATCCTGTCTGAGGCGATTTGGTAAAGACTCCGTACCTGCATGAGCCCCATATAATGCTGTCTGTAACAGGTCCGGTCGCAAAAATCAGGCAGTTGGCAGGGGAAAGAGGATCCACACCCTCAGGGTTCAGCTTATATAGAAAATATGAAGCCAGCCCCTTTCCTCCCAGGTATTTAAGAAAAATTTCATCCTTTATAGGGACAATGCTATATTTTTTATTTGTAAGATCAATTTTCAGCAGTCTGCCGTAAAAACCAGCTACCATAATTTCCCGTCTTCATTTGAATAATCTAAATTAATCGTGTTATGAAAAGCAAAAAGGCTTCGTCTTATTACACAACAGATGCTATTAAGTAAAGTATTCAATATTGAATTATCAAAAATTCGGGCTAAAAATTTTCGACCTGTACAATTGCACTTAAAGCACAAAAAATACGATTGGTTAAGAAAAGAGTAAACATTTTGCCTTCATCTATGAAACTCTTTGATCCCCTAATATAATTTGAAAATTCCTATTGTTATCAAGTTGATGGAGAAGTCGGACGATTTGAGTTTACAACCAATAGCACCTTGCAGAGAACGGCTTTTCAGAAGATGGCGCATATTAAGGGACAACCTGGAATATGGCAATAATCAACAGGCCGTTCTATCAGAAAAAAAATAGCAGAGGCATTCGAGAAATGCCATGAAAAATGCGAGTATCCCGATAAAAACTTAAAGAATCCCGTTGCGTATGAAGGCCCTGAAGAAAGTATCAATCAAACAAAAAAACGAAATACCGCAAAGTCCGGATTCAGAAAATATATCTGTAGAAGAGGAACATCAAACAACTTGTTCAAATTCTGATAACAATTCTCAAGCAGGAAGATTTTATGTATGTGATTTAGTTGCGTTGCGCAGTTTATACATAGCCTGCTAAAGCAATAAATATGCCGAACAGTATTGGTAAAAAACATTATGCGCCGATTTTTTATTGAACAGTCGAAGATTACAAGTACAAAAATATTTATAACTGGTTCAGATGCAGCACATATTAAAAAGGTTTTGCGCATGAAATCAGGAGACAGGATAGGGCTCTTTGACGGCAGGGGCTTTGAGTATGAGGCAAGGATAGAAAATTTATTAGCGGGAAGTGTCGAAGTATCAATAACAAAATGTTTTTTGTCGGCTTTGGAATCTCCGGTGCAGATAATAGTAGCGCAGGCTTTATTAAAAGATAAAAAAATAGATATCCTTGTGAGGCAGTTTACTGAAATTGGAATAACAAAGTTAATACCTTTTACATCTATTCGATCTGTTCCAAGACCTGATAAAAAAAGGCTTTCAGCACGCAAAAAACGATGGAGAAAAATTGCAATAGAGGCTCTCAAACAGTGCAGGCGCTCCCATATTATAGAACTATGTGAAACAATAACTTTTAATGATATAATAAAAACATATGATGAGTGTGATCTTAAGATTGTTTTCTGGGAAAATGAATCAAAGCCTGTCGGCGATGCAGTTCAACAGGTGCATGATAGGCATTGTAGAAAAATTTTGGCTGTCCTCGGTCCTGAGGGAGGTTTTTCGGAAAAAGAAATAGAAGATGCAAGAGCATGCGGATTTGTTACAGCCTCACTTGGTCCACGAATATTAAGAGCTGAGACAGCAGCAGTTGCTGCAAGCACAATACTTCAGTACCTTTTTGGCGATATGGGTTTAAAAAAATCTTGACAAAGACCGGAGCTTCTAATAGGACAAGTTCTATTCTTAGGAACGTGGACGAAATAACTTCCACAAGTAGGCGCACAGATTTGGGTCGAATTTGTTTGATCTCAGATCACAAAAGTTGAAGGAATAGCGAGCTATTTCAATATGTTTGGGATTTGAGATCGGACAAAGGCGGCCTGAAGCTGTGATGCATAGTTGGGGAAGCTATTTCGTCCACGTTCCTTAATGGGGCCGAGGTAGCTCAGTCGGTAGAGCAGTGGACTGAAAATCCGCGTGTCGGCAGTTCGATTCTGTCCCTCGGCACTCCTTCAGCTAACTCCTTAATAAAGACGGCATGCAACTGCGTTATTAAATCCAAAACGATATCGCGTGATCTTTCGAACAGCAGGATAATGGTATTTTTGGATTTTGAAATTGCCTGAGTAAAATTGATTTGTCTGTTTCGGAAATCAAGCGGGTCGTCAACATTTGGCATATAATCTTTTTGAGAAAAAGGTAAACATATGGTTCTATTGTTTTGGAGAGCTGATTTGTTATCTGCTTTTCCCATATAGATAGAGACCTCCCTGGGTTGGTGGTGTCTAACTATATAAAATTATCAAGAAAAGCCCTACGCAATATTTGTTTAAATATAAACGTGTTAGATGTGCCTGCCGTTTTCCCCATAATAAATTGTGCTGTTTTATTGATTGTTAATTTAGTTCCCCCAAAAAACGTTATAATCAGGCGATGCCAATAACACACCGGAAAAAAAGGATGTTTTTAAACCACAATTCATCAATGCGGAGCTTTATAGTATGAGATTTAAATTAGTCCTATATATTATTTTAGGGGTAGTTATTTTTTTAAATGCGCAGCATGTGTTATGCAAGGATTCATCAATGCATCAAGATTCAAAATCGCAGGAATCTAATATTTTGCTTGATAAAATTATGGACAAAGTTGAAAAAAAGTATGCAGCTGCTGGATTTTCTGCATGTTTTGTTCAGGAATCAATATTAACGGCAATGGATATAACGGATTCTGCATCGGGCAAATTAACCGTTAAACGTCCAGGCAAGATGAGATGGGAGTATGAAGATCCTGACAGGCAGATTATAGTTACAGATGGCAAGAATCTATGGGTCTACAGACCGGATGACAACCAGGTTATGATTGGGAAATTCCCATCATTTTTTGGAGATGGCAAGGGCGCCAGTTTTCTTTCAGATATTAAGTTTATCAGGCAAAAATTTAATATTACCATAGAAAATACTGACAGCAACGATTATTATATACTTAAGCTTTTGCCTTTAAAGAAAACAAACGATTTGTCATACATAAACTTGTCAATTTCAAAGAAGACATTTTATCTTGAAGAGATTGTTACATATAATTTATACGGCGATGAGACTCGAATAAAGCTGATCAATACTAACCTATTGGAAAATCCTGACGATTCGATATTTATTTTTAATATACCTTACGGCACAGAGGTGCTGGAACTTGATGAATAAGCAACGGTTCACGGTTTTACAGTTTACGGCTGTTCAAAGCATAAAACTGTTAACTTTAAACCGACAACCGTGAACTGTTACTATCAATCATAAAAAATTTATTAAAAAAATGTGAGCCGTTCCGTGAGTAAATATGGATATAAAAAATGAGAGATAAGATAAAAAACCTGCTGAAAAAAAGAAAAGCAATTATGCTTGCACATAATTACCAGCCCCAGGGAATACAGGATCTTGCTGATCTTTGCGGTGATTCACTTGAATTGAGCATCAAGGCTTCCCGGACTGATGCCGAGATTATTCTGTTTTGCGGAGTAAGTTTTATGGCAGAGACAGCTTCAATCCTGTCCCCGCATAAAACGGTGCTGCTTCCGCGCAAAGATGCCGGGTGTCCTATGGCAGATATGGTGACTCCGGAAGAGCTTGAGGTCAAGCTTGCAGAACTTCCTCCAATGCCGGTTGTAACTTATGTTAATTCATCTGCATCGGTCAAGGCGATCTCGACTATTTGCTGCACATCGGCGAATGCTGTTGCAGTCGTAAACAGCCTTGATGCTGATGAACTAATGATGGTTCCTGATCGAAACCTTGCTATGTATGCAGCTTTGCATTCAAAAAAGAAGATACATTTCTGGGATGGATACTGTCCGATTCATGACAGCCTCACCACTGAAGAGGTTAACGCGGCAAAACAAAAGTATCCGGATGCCGTTTTCATGGCTCATCCGGAATGCCCACCGGATATTATTGATATGGCAGATGTTGCTTTAAGTACTTCCGGCATGATCAGATACGCCATGGAATCGAAAAGCAGATCTTTTATCGTAGGGACTGAAACAGGATTGCTTTATCCTTTGAAAAAGGCAAATCCCGACAAATTTTTTTATCCCGCATCTTTAAACATGGAATGTAGTGATATGAAAAAGATCGCCCTTGAAGATATTATCAGAAGCCTTGAATTCATGGAAGGCAAGGTTAAGGTGCCGGAAGATATACAGCGGCCGGCATTAAAAGCGGTTCAGAGGATGATAGATCTTTCGTAACTACTGAGGGTTATGGTTCAAGGTTAAAAGGCGACTAACCTTGAACCTTATCGTTACCATTTTTTATTCCATGCTGTTTAAAATTTCCTCCGGTATATCTGCATTAGTATATACTTTTTGCACATCATCGCAGTCCTCAAGATTTTCCATCAATCTTACCATCTGTTCTGCCTCTTTGCCTTCTAAATTTACTGTTGACTTTGGAAGCATAGTTATTTCAGATGCAATGTAAGGTATTGATTCTTTGTCTATTGCTGTTTTAACTGATTCAAAATCCTGAAGCTCGGTGATAATTTCAAAATTACTTTCATCCTCTCTCACATCTTCAGCGCCGGCATTTATAGCGATTTCCATCAAAACTTCTTCATTGACTTTACTGTTTTCGACAACAATATAGCCTTTCTTGTCAAACATCCACGAAACACAGCCGTTTTCACCTAAATTCCCTCCTGATTTGCTTAAAATGTAGCGAATATCGGCAACA